>NZ_JBFBGN010000040.1:0-53439 GCF_040684675.1 Streptomyces sp. NPDC089915
GGGCCAGATGTAGCGGCCGTTGGCGCCGCCGACGCGCAGCTGCGAGAAGAAGATGCCCGCGCCGACGGCCAGGGCGATCAGGCCGGAGACCGCGCCCTTGTCGGGCTTGCGCAGGCGCCGGGTGCCGTCGGTGAGGGTCTCGAAGAAGGAGTGGTGTCCGCTGCTGCCGCCGACGCCGAGGGGGACGAACACCCAGAACGCGGCGTAGAGCAGCACCCCCAGGCCGTCGCCCCACATGAACATGGCGAGGAAGGCCAGCCGGATCCACAGGACGGGCAGCCCGAGGTGCCCGGCGAGGCCGCGCGCGACTCCGCCGAGCATCCGTCCGTCGGCGCTGCGGTAGAGCCTGCGCTGCGGGGTGTCGTCGGGTTCGGCGGCGTGCGGGGTACGGGCGGCGGCTGCTGCGGGCATGTCACCAAGGGTCACACGTGCGGACGCGGCGCGGCATCAGGGCATCCCCCCAGTTCCGTCGGGGGGATATCAGGGTTGCGCCAGGGTCGGGCCCGGTGCCGGGCGGCCGGACGGCCGGTCACCATGGAGCCATGACCGACGTACACGACGCCCCGCCCGCTGATCCCGGGGCACCGGCACCCGCCGAACGGCCGACGCTGCGCCGCAGCAGGCGCGACAAGGTCCTCGCGGGCGTCTGCGGCGGCCTCGGCCGGTACTTCGACCTGGACCCGGTGGTCTTCCGGGTCGTGCTCGGGGTGCTCGCCGTCACCGGCGGCGTCGGCCTGGTCTTCTACGGCTTCGCGTGGCTGCTGCTGCCCCTGGAGGGCGAGGAGGAGGGCGAGGGCCGCAAACTGCTGACCGGCCGGATCGAGGGGACCACCCTGGCGGCCGTGTTCAGCGCCCTGGTGGGCTGCGCGCTGTTCCTGTCGATGCTCGACAACGGGGTGATGGGCGGGTTCTCCGTCCTGGTCATCCTGGCCCTCGGCGGGGCCGCGTACTGGTCGCGCCGCCACCGGCACGCCCCCGCCCCCGAGGCGGAGGTCCCGGGCTCGCACCGTCCGGCGCCGCCGGAGACCCAGGCGCCGCCCGTGCCGAGCAGCCCGTCCTGGTGGCGCGACCCGCTGGTGAAGGACGGCACCACCGGCCCGGTCGGCTCCTCCGGCTACCTGTGGGGTCCGGACGACGGCGCCGACGAGCGCGCGGACGCGACGGCCGGCGCCGCGCCCGGCACGGCGCCCGCGAAGCCGCGGCCCGCGCCCGTCCGGGAGCGGGGGCGCGGCGGGATCGGCGGCCGGGTGTTCGTCCTGGCCCTGCTCGCGGGCGGCGTCGGCACCGCGTCCGTCTGGCACGGCAGCCCGCTGGGGCACGCCCTCCAGGTCGGCCTGGCCTGCGCGCTGGCCGTCTTCGGGCTGGGCCTGGCCGTCAGCTCCCTCAAGGGCCGCACCGGCTTCGGCACGATCCTGCTGGGCCTGGTCACCGCCGGGCTGCTCGCGGCGGCGACCGCCCTGCCGCGCGAGGTGAGCACGGACTGGCACGACGTCGACTGGCGCCCGGCCGCCGTGGCCGACGTCCGGCCCGAGTACACGTCGGGCACCGGGCTGGCCACGCTCGACCTGAGCCGCCTGGACGTCCCGAAGGGCACCACCGTCTCCGTCCGCGCCTCCATCGAGGCGGGCCGGCTGAAGGTGATCGTCCCCCGGGAGGTCACCGCGAAGGCCGACGTCACGATCCGGCTCGGCGACATCCAGCTCCCCGGCGACCGGTCCGTACGGATCAAGGGCGGCGGAGAGAACCGGCAGGCGACCCTGCCCCCCACCGCCGGCACCGAGGCCGGCGGGACGATCGAGCTGCACCTGGACGCGGGTGTGGGACAGGTGGAGGTGGCCCGTGCGGCGTCATGAGTTCCAGCCGGGAAGGCTGCTGGCCGGCCTGGTCCTGACCGCGGCGGGCGTGCTGTACCTGCTCGACGCGGCCGGGAAGACGGACCTGCCCTGGTTCCTGGTGGTGCCGATGGCCTTCGGCGGACTGGCCCTGGCCGCCTTCGTCGGGCTGGTGACCTACGCGGTGCGCCGGGACCGGCGCGACCGGATCAGGGAGTCGAGGGACCAGTAGGGCGCCCCGGCCAGGACCAGCGGGAGCCAGGCCATCAGGTACACCAGGTCGTTGCCGTAGTAGTACGGGGTCACGGCCCAGGAGACCGTCAGCCACAGGCTCAGCGAGATCAGCGCGCCGCCCGCAGCCGCGACCCGGGTCAGCAGCCCGGCGAGCACGCCCAGGCCGACGAGGAGCTCCCCGAGGGCGATGGCGTAGCCGAAGCCGGCGGGGGCCTTCAGCGCGAGGTCCACCAGGGCCGGGATCGCGGCGGTGTCGCGCACGCCGTCCATCTGCTCGCCGATCGAGCCGGAGCCGGAGGCGGCGAAGAAGCCCGAGGCGGTCAGTTTGTCGAGGCCCGCGTAGACGAAGGTCACGCCGAGGAAGGTCCGCAGCGGGAGGAGGGCATGGCGGGAGGCGAGTTCTCTCCACGGTGTGGACCGCACACCGGAGGGGTCGTCAGTTCGGTTCACGCAGCCATGTCTACCCGCTTCATTCGGCCACGTCGATGACGCACCGGTTGGATTCCACCCCTGCGGCGGTCACCACCTGGACGTCCACCCGCCCCGGCTCCACCTCGGCGGGCACCGGCACGGTCAGCACCGTGTCGGACGGGTTCACGAACCCCCCGGCGACGGGGACCAGCGGGACGTGCACGTGGACCGGGCCGACCCGGACCACCAGCCGGGCCAGCATCTCCGGCGTCCGCGCCCCCGCCGGCACGAAGCCGAGGCCCCGGATCTCGATGTCGTCCCCGGGGCGGACGGCCGCGTCGATGTCCCCCGGCTCGCGTCTGCGCACCACCGACAGCACCAGCGGACGGCTCCCCTCGGCGTACTTCGCCGCCAGGTACACCGCCGCCGACAGGGCCAGCAGCAGGGCCAGCGCCCACGGCAGCCGCGGCAGCCGGTCGGGGAACCGGGCCAGCGTCACCGCCGCGTACCCCAGCACCACCGTGGAGACGAGCACGTACTGCGCGTCCGGGAAGCTCCCGCGCCCGTCGTCGTCCGTCAGCAGGTCCACCCCGCGCGGCCGGTCCGCCGGCAGCTTCTGCAGCCGCTGCCCCGCGATCCGTACGCAGACCACCCGGCGCACCAGCACCGCCACCCCCGACGTCAGGGCGACCACCGCCAGCAGCGGCAGCGCCCGTCCCAGCGCGAACCCCTCGTACAGCGCGTCGCGCTCCGGCCCGGGCCCGGAGGCGGCCAGCCGCAGCGCGGGCAGCAGCGCCGCGAACGCGGTCAGCACCACCCAGGCGCTCGCCGCCGCCTTCGAGGTGGACAGCCGGTTGTCCTCGCCGACCACCGGGGCCAGCAGCCCGCCCCGCAGCGACTGCGCGCGGGCCGCGACGGTCAGCAGCCCGGCCAGCACCAGCGCGGCCAGCAGCCCGGCGGTGCGGGCGGTGGACCAGCCGGTGCCGAGCGCGGTGCCCACCTGCACCAGCAGCAGCACCCCGGCGGCGATCCACAGGGTGAGGACGGCCCGCCGGGAGAACAGGTACAGCCAGGAGTGCCCGGCCTCCCGGCCCCGGTCGGCGACCGTGCGGGCGGACAGGGCCAGCTCGTCGGAGACCCACTGGCGGGAGGCGCCGAGCGAGTGGGCCACGGCGGGCGGCACCCCCTGGCCGGCGGCGAACTCGTCGCGCTTCTCCAGGAACGCGGCGACCGCGCGGCGGTGCCCCTCCCGCGCGCAGTCGTCGCATGCGCAGACGGCGGTGTGGGTACCCCGGGACATCTCTTGGACAGCCACGTGCGTGCCGCCTCTCTGAACTACGGTGCGATGCCAGCGAATTGTGCACCACTGGGGCAGTGCTCCGGATTGCGCACGATGTCAGAGCAGGTGATTAACGGTTCATGATGTTGACGCCACGGGTCCGGCGCCGTCCGCGACCGTCTGCCACAGCGGCTGGTAGCTCGCCCACGCGGCCAGGTCTCCCCCGAACCGCTCCCGCGTGGCGACCGCCCCGTGGTGGTCGATGAGCACCGGCTTCCCGGCGGCCCGCGCGATCAGCTGCACCTGCGCCGCCCGCTCCGCCGCGACGAACCACCACACCGCCGCGTCCACCGACCCGCCGACCGTCAGCAGCCCCCGGTTGCGCAGGATCAGCGCCTTGTACGGGCCCAGCGCCCGCGCGACCCGGACGGGGTCCTCCGCCCCCAGGTACTCGTCCAGCAGCGCGTGGTCCTCGTAGAAGGCGCAGGCCTCCTGGCTGACCGGGGCCAGCAGCTCGCCGAGACAGGCCAGCGCCCGCCCGTACGGGCCCTGCGTGCGGACCACGGACACCACCTCGGGCCGCGCCCGGTGCACGGCCGCGTGCACGGCGAAGGCCAGCTGGTTCACCCGCCGCCCGCCCCGGACCACCCGCCCGTCCCCGTCGACCAGCAGCAGGTCCTCGGGGCCCAGGCCGGCGAAGGCCCGGCCGAAGGGGTTCACCCAGTAGCAGTCCCCGAACTCCGGGTCCCGGGCGCTGACGTGCCCCCCGACCCCGTCCACGTACCCCAGCCGGCCCAGCAGCCGCAGCGCCCCGGCGAGCCGCTCCTTGCGGTGCGCCCGCTCCTCGGCGGGGTCCCGGTGCACGGGCGGCATCTCGAAGGCCAGCCGGTCCACCGGCACGGGTACGGGCTGTTCCGGCATGGCTGTCCCCTCCTCCTGGTCGCGGCGCAAGGTACCGGCGCGGGGGCGAGGAGGCCAGACCCGCGACACGGACCGGCAACGGCGAAGCCGCCGCTCCCCGGGGGGAACGGCGGCTTCGGCTCAGGCACGGCGGCGGGGGACTACTCCCACTCGATCGTGCCCGGGGGCTTGCTCGTGCAGTCGAGGACGACGCGGTTGACGTCCTTGACCTCGTTGGTGATGCGGGTCGAGATCCGGGCCAGCACCTCGTACGGCATCCGGGTCCAGTCGGCCGTCATCGCGTCCTCGGACGAGACCGGGCGCAGCACGATCGGGTGGCCGTAGGTGCGGCCGTCACCCTGGACGCCCACGCTGCGGACGTCGGCGAGCAGGACGACCGGGCACTGCCAGATCTCCCGGTCCAGGCCGGCGGCGGTCAGCTCGTGGCGGGCGATGGCGTCGGCCTCGCGCAGCAGGTCCAGGCGCTCCTTGGTGACCTCGCCGACGATGCGGATGCCGAGGCCGGGGCCGGGGAACGGCTGGCGCTGGACGATCTCCTCGGGCAGGCCGAGCTCCTGGCCGACCATCCGGACCTCGTCCTTGAACAGCTGGCGCAGCGGCTCGACGAGCTCGAACTCGATGTCGTCGGGGAGGCCGCCCACGTTGTGGTGGGACTTGATGTTGGCCGTGCCGGTGCCGCCGCCGGACTCGACGACGTCCGGGTACAGGGTGCCCTGGACCAGGAAGGAGACCGCCGGGCCGTCCTCCTGGAGGATCTCCAGCTGGGCCTGCTCGAAGACGCGGATGAACTCGCGGCCGATGATCTTGCGCTTGGTCTCCGGGTCGGAGACGCCGGCCAGCGCGTCCAGGAAGCGCTCCTGGGCGTCGACGACCTTCAGCTGGACGCCGGTGGCCGCGACGAAATCCTTCTCGACCTGCTCGGTCTCGCCCTTGCGCATCAGGCCGTGGTCGACGTACACGCAGGTCAGCTGGGAGCCGATGGCCTTCTGGACGAGGGCCGCGGCGACCGCGGAGTCCACGCCGCCGGACAGGCCGCAGATGGCGCGCTTGTCGCCGACCTGCTCGCGGATGGCCGCGATCTGCTCCTCGACGATGTTGCCGGTGGTCCAGGTGGGCTTCAGGCCCGCGCCCCGGTAGAGGAAGTGCTCCAGGACCTGCTGGCCGTGCGTGGAGTGCATCACCTCGGGGTGGTACTGCACGCCGTACAGCTTCTTCTCGTCGTTCTCGAAGGCCGCGACCGGGACGACGTTCGTCGACGCGGTGACGGAGAAGCCCTCGGGGGCGGCGGAGCAGGCGTCGCCGTGGGACATCCACACGGACTGGTGCTCGGGGGTGCCCTCGAACAGGGTCGAGCCGGGCTTCGAGACGGCCAGCGGGGTGCGGCCGTACTCGCGGGCGCCGGTGTTGTCGACGGTGCCGCCGAGGGTGGTCGCCATCAGCTGGAAGCCGTAGCACATGCCGAAGACCGGGACGCCGGACTCGAACAGGGCGCGGCCGTCGTCCAGGCGCGGGGCGCCCTCCTCGTAGACGGAGGACGGGCCACCGGAGAGGATGATCGCCTTCGGGTCCTTGGCGAGCATCTCGGCCACGGGCATCGTGCTGGGCACGATCTCGCTGTAGACGCGGGCCTCGCGGACGCGGCGGGCGATGAGCTGGGCGTACTGCGCGCCGAAGTCGACGACGAGGACCGTGTCCGGGGCGCTGTCGTGGGCGGCGGAGGGTGCTTCTGGCACGGGACGGCCTTCCGGCGGAAGAGGTGGCTGTTTTGTCGATTCTACCGGTGGCGCCGGGCGCGCTTTTGTCGCACCATCCGAGGCCCACGTCACGCCGGGGCCGCCGGGGCCGCGTCTCAGCATCCGGGCCCGGTTGGCCGGGGCGCGGGCGGGGGGCCATAATCCACACCATGCGCAAGCAGCTGAGCTTCCTCTTTACCTATGGCACCGGCCGGTCCGGTCGCCATGGGTCATCGTGATGCTCGCTTGAGCCGCTGACTTCCCAGAGCGCCCCGGTCCGACAGGACCGGGGCGCTCCGCGTTTCCGCTCCTGCCGGCCACGACCACAGGAGAGACCCATGAGCACCGTCACCACCACCGCCGTCACCCCCGAGCAGCTGATCGCCGACTCCCGCGAGCGCATCGACGCGCTCGACGACCGGATCATCGGGCTGATCCAGGAGCGGATGGCCGTCTCGGCCGTCATCCAGGAGGCCCGGATCGGCGCGGGCGGCCGCCGTGTGCACCTCTCGCGGGAGATGGAGGTGCTGTCGCACTGGAGCGACGCCCTCGGCAAGCCCGGGACCGCGCTCGCGATGACCCTGCTGGAGCTGTGCCGGGGCCGTGTCTGACCGCGCGGCCGGGTGTTCGTCACCCGTCCGGACCGTGTCCGGCGCCGGGGGCCTTCGTTGAGGGGGTGTCCGCGGGAGCGGTGAGACGTGACACGCCTGACGGCGCACGTCGTGGGACCCCGCTCCCCCGCGTGACCGGACGGCAGGGGACAGCGGCCCGGTCACTCACGGGAACGGCCGGTCCGGGGGACGCCCCGGGCCGGCCGTTCTTCCGTTCTTCCGTTCGTCTGCGGACGGTCAGGCCGTCACGCGTGCGCGCCCTTGCGGCGGCGGGCCGACAGGTACAGCGCGCCGCCGACGGCGACCAGCCCGGCCGCGCCGAGGCCGACCAGGCCGGCCTGGCTGCCGGTGGAGGCCAGCGGGCCGCCGCTCTTGCCGCCGTTGGCGGTGGTGCCGCCGCTCGCCGAGGTGCTCGCGCCCGGGGAGGCCGAGGTGCTCGCGGAGGTGCTGGGCGAGGGGCTGCCGGACGGGCTCGGGCTGGGGCCCGTGGACGTGGGGTTCGCCGTGAAGGCCGCGAGGTTGTTGGCCAGGACCGGGTCGAAGGAGTGCAGCTGCGGCTCGCCCTTCGGGCCGGGCGCGCCGACGCGGACGGCGCCCTTGGCGTCCTTGACCGCCTTCTCGATCTTCAGCTCGAACGGGAACTCGACGTTCTCGCTCTCCAGCACCGACGGCGCGGTGGCGCACCGGTAGAGGGCCTCGCCCAGCGGGCGGCAGGCGGCGGGCACAGTGACGGCCTTGAGGCCCTTGGGCAGCTCGACGTCGACGACGGCCGCGGGGGCGCCGCCCTTGTCGGCGACCCAGGCCGGGCCGTTGTTGCGGATGGCGACGACGGTCTTGGCGGTGGTGCCGGCCTCGCCCCTGACGGTCACCGGCTCGGCCTCGAAGTCCGCCTTGTTCGGGACGGTGAGGACGGCCTCGCGCTTGTTGTCGGCCGGGTTGAGGTCCGGGCCGTGCTCGGCGAGCGGGGCCTGCGCCGCCGCCTTGCGGGCGGTCAGCTTGCGCGCGGCCTTGCCGGCCGCGTCGCCGGTCTTCGGCTGGTCGGCGGCGTTCTTGCCCGGCTCCGCCTGGGCCTTCGGCGGGACGGCCGCCGGGTAGACCCCGTAGCCGAACCGCTCGTCGAGGGCGTTCGCACCGGCCTTGAGGTGGAGCGGGCTGTCGCCGGCCAGCTCGTAGGAGGCCTTGGGGTCGAAGTCGCCCTCGATGGTGCAGACGGCGGTGGTGGAGGTGCGCGTGGTGCGGTAGGTGCAGTTGTCGTACCGCTCCGGGAGCTCCAGGCCGTGGCTGGCCTCCAGCTCCAGGACGATGCCCTTGGCCGGCTCGTTGCCCGCGTTGCGGAAGGTGAGCGGCAGGGACTGGCTCTCGCCCGGCTTGGGGTCCTTCTTGAGGTTCATCTCGCCCATGACGAGGTCGGGCGCGCCGATCTTGATGCCGGTGACGGCCTGCTCGACCGTGGCCCCGGGGGCCGTGCCGGTCACGCTGACCACGCCGACGCCGGTCTTCTTCCCGGGGACGACCTGCAGGTCCACGCCGGCCGGAACGCCGGGGCGCAGGCCCTGCTGCTTGCAGACGAGGGTGTCGCCTGCGGGCGCGCACTTCTTGGCCGCCGCGCCCGGGCTCTCCTGGACGGTCGCCACGCCGTTCAGCTTGGAGAGGTCGACGGTCAGGGTGAACTCGCCGTCGAAGGCGGTGACCCCGCCCGTCCCCTCCAGCCGGTAGTTCAGCGCCACCGGCGTCGGGGAGCCCGTCGCGGGGGCGGGCGGGAGGGTGAGGCCGGGCGTTCCGGTCAGCCGGAAGGCGGGTTCCGCGGCGTGGGCCGCGGCGGCGGGGACGGTGACGAGTCCCGCGGCCGCCAGGCCGCACGCGGCCAGCAGGGAGATGCGCTGTCTCATGCCCCGTGTGACCGCCGGACGTGCACCTCGGTTGCACGGTCGGCCGTGTGACCGACACCACAGCTTCACCCGAAGCATTCCGGTACAACCATTTCCGGCGACCGCCTGTCCACTTCTGTACTGCGGCGGGTACCGCGCTCGGAGGGGGAGCGCGGTGCCCGCCGCGGTCGCATCCGGAGTTCAGTCCTTCGCTTCCGGTTGCCTGCGGGGAATTTCCGGAACGGGCAGGAAGGGCAGCCGCAGTGCCCCGAAGGCCTCCTTCGGGACGGCCGGACGGACGGGTTCCACCGCCGCGAGGCGTTCGTACGCCTCCCCCTGCGCGGGCCGCGGGTCCGCCTCGCCCTTGTTCGGCCAGTACGACATCGCCCGCTCGGCCTGGGCCGTGATCGTCAGGGACGGGTTGACCCCGAGGTTGGCGGAGACCGCCGAACCGTCGACCACCGAGATGCCCGGGTGCCCGTACAGCCGGTGGTACGGGTCGACCACCCCCACCACGGGGGTGGCGCCGATGGGGCAGCCGCCGAGGAAGTGCGCGGTGAGCGGGGTGCCCATGAGCTCGCCGACGTTGCTGCCGGGGAATCCGTTGATCTCCTCGGCCAGCAGGGTCGCGGCCTCGGTGGCCTCGGCGATCTGCACCGGGTTGGGCGCTCCGTGGCCCTGGCGTGCGGTCAGGAGGCCCTTGCCGGGGCCGCGGGGCTTGCGGTAGGTCGTCAGGGAGTTGTCCAGGGACTGCATGACCAGGCCGATGATGGTCCGCTCGGACCAGCGCCGGTTGGACAGGGAGCGCGCCAGCTGCACGGGGTGGCGGGCGGTGCGCGCGAACCAGGCGCGGACCCGGTGCGCGCTGTGGGGGACCTGGAGGACGGTCAGGAACCCCATGGCGTTGGAGCCCTTGCCGTAGCGGACGGGCTCGATGTGGGTGTCGGCGTTGGGGTGGACGGACGAGGTGATGGCCACGCCCCGGGTGAAGTCCGCCCGGGGCTCGGCGGGGTGGCGCCTGCGGTAGCGGCGGTCGTCGGTCTGCGCGCCGACCAGGCCCTCGGAGTTGGTGCGGGTCAGGTCGCCGAGCCGGTCCGAGAGGCGGGGCAGTTCGCCGCGGTCCTTCATGGTGTGCAGCAGGGTCTGGGTGCCGTAGGTGCCCGCCGCGACGACGACGTGCCGGGCGCGCAGCACCTTGGCGCGGCCGGAGCGGCGGTGGTCGGTGGGGACGGTGCGGACCCGGTAGCCGCCGTCGGGGTGGTCGGCGAGGGCGGTGACGGTGGTCATGGGGTGGATGACGGCGCCCGCCCGCTCGGCCAGGTGCAGGTAGTTCTCGTTCAGGGTGTTCTTCGCGCCGTGCCGGCAGCCCGTCATGCACTCGCCGCACTCGGTGCAGGCCCTGCGGGCGGGACCGGCGCCGCCGAAGTAGGGGTCGGGGACCTCCTGGCCGGGGCGGACCCCGCGCTGCCCCTCGGCGTCCCGCCCGTCCCCGAAGAAGACGCCGACGGGCGCCATGTGGAAGGAGTCGCCGACGCCCATCTTCTCGGCGGCCGCCTTCAGGTGGACGTCGGAGGGGGTCATCGTCGGGTTGAGCCGTACGCCCAGCATCCGCTTGGCCTGCTCGTAGTACGGGGCGAGTTCCGCCTGCCAGTCGGTGATGGAGGCCCACTGGCGGTCCTCGAAGAAGGCGGCGGGCGGCACGTAGAGGGTGTTGGCGTAGTTGAGGGAGCCGCCGCCCACCCCGGCGCCCGCGAGCACCATGACGTTGCCGAGCAGGTGGATGCGCTGGATCCCGTACAGCCCGAGGGCGGGGGCCCAGAGGTAGTTGCGCAGGTCCCAGCTGTTGCGCGGCAGGCTCTCGCGGGTGAAGCGGCGGCCCGCCTCCAGGACGCCGACCCGGTAGCCCTTCTCGCTGAGCCGCAGGGCCGAGACCGACCCTCCGAAGCCCGATCCGATGACGATGACGTCGTAGTCGTACGGCACGGGTACCCCTTAGCGCAGTCGGAGGGCCTTGAGGACCTTGAGGCTGGTGGTCATGAAGCGGGCGTACTGCTCGTCGTCCATGCCCAGCGAGGGGGCCATCGGCAGCAGCCGCTGGTGGGCCACGGTCTGCGCCTCGGTGTACTTGAGGATGCCCTCGGAGCCGTGCCGGCGGCCGAGTCCGGAGTCCTTCATGCCGCCCATGGGGGCCTGGGCGCTGCCGTAGGCCGGGGCGTAGCCGTCGTTGATGTTGACGGTGCCGGTGCGCAGGCGGGCGGCGACGGCGTGGCCGCGGCGGGCGTCCTTGGTCCAGACGCTGGAGTTGAGGCCGTAGGCGGTGGAGTTGGCCTGGGCGACGGCCTCGTCCTCGTCGGTGAAGCGGTAGATCGAGACGACCGGGCCGAAGGTCTCCTCGGCGCAGACGGACATGGGGGACTCGACGCCGTCGAGGATGGTGGGCTCGTAGAAGAGGGGGCCGATGTCGGGGCGGGCGACACCGCCGGCGACGAGGGTGGCGCCCTTGGCGACGGCCTCGTCCACGTGCCGCCGCACGGTCTCCAGCTGGCGTTCGCCGACGAGGGAGCCCATGTCGGCGCCGTAGGCGAGGGAGGCGCCGAGCCGCATGGCCTTGGTGCGGGCGGCGAAGCGCTCGACGAAGGCGTCGGCGACGGAGGCGTGGACGTAGAGCCGCTCGATGGAGATGCACAGCTGTCCGGCGGAGGAGAAGCAGGCGCGGACGGCTCCGGCGGCGGCCTTCTCCACGTCGGCGTCGTGCAGGACGAGCATGGCGTTCTTGCCGCCGAGTTCGAGGGAGACCCCGACCAGTCGGGCTGCGGCGCCCTGGGCGACCTCGCGGCCGGTACGGGTGGAGCCGGTGAAGGAGACGTAGTCGGCGTGCCGGACCACCTCGGGCCCGACGACGGGGCCCTCGCCGAGGACCACCTGGAAGACCTCGGCGGGCAGCCCGGCCTCGATCAGCAGGTCGCGGGCCCACAGGGCGGTCAGCGCGGTCTCGGTGTCGGGCTTCATCACGACGGCGTTGCCCGAGACGAAGGCGGGCAGGGCGTCGCCGACGGAGAGTTCGAGGGGGTAGTTCCAGGGGGCTATCTGGCCGACGACCCCGCGCGGCTGGCGCAGTTCGGTGACCTTGGTGAGGGTGGGCATGGCGCCCGTGTGGCCCTTGGGGCGCAGGTACGAGGGGGCCTTGCGGCCGTAGTGGCGGGCGGCGACGGCGACGGCCTGGACCTCTTCGTGGGCGTGCAGGCGGGCCTTGCCGGTCTCCAGCTGGATGAGGTCGAGGACCTCGGACTGGCGGGCGAGGACCAGGTCGTGGAAGCGCAGCAGGACGGCGGCGCGCTGCCGTACGGGGACGGCGGCCCAGGCGGGCTGGGCGGCGCGGGCCCGGGCGAAGGCCTCGGCCACGTCCTCGGGGGTGGCCTCGGGGAGGTCCGCCAGCTTGGCCCCGGTGAAGGGGGTGTGGTTGGCGGTGCTGCCGGAGCCGGTCACTCCGCGGGTCAGCCGGGCGATCAGGGCGGGCGTCACCACGTCGGCGGCGGTGCGGGCGCCCGCCGGGGCCGGGGCGACCGGGTTGGTGGGTGCGGAGCGGAGGGGGGCGGCAGCAGCCTTCGAGTCCGTCATGGCGGTGAGCGTATGCCGCCGGGGGGCCTTTGGGTACCCGTGGGTAACCGGATTTTGCCAAGTGTGCCAGTAATCGCTGGCACGATGGCCGGGGGCGGGCGGGAACGGCCCCCGCCCCGGCCCCGCGCTCACTTCTTCTTCGGCGCCGGCTCCCAGCCGCTGAGGACCACGTCGAACTGGGAGCGGGTGGTCTCCCAGTCCGCCGCCGGGCCCGACATGTACACCCCGTACTCGGTGCCGTCCGGGGCGATGTACATCTGGTCGATGGCCCGCCGGGGCCCGGCCAGGGCCCCCTTCTCCGTCCAGCTGAAGTCCCACAGCGCCGCGCGGGTGCTGTCGTGGAAGGTGTTCTGGTTGAGCGCCTGCCGCTTGTAGTCCGTCCGCACCTTGAGCTGCTTCTCCAGGTCGAGCAGGTGCATGTACGGCTCGTTGAAGTCGGGTGTCGTGTCGACCGCGATCCGGATGAAGTGCTTGCCGTCGTCCCCGGTGTAGTCGATCTGGTTGCCGAACATCCGCCGCTTCCAGCCCTTCGGCACGAACAGCGTGAACCCCTCCGGGTCGGTGACCTGCGTGTAGCCCTCCGGCGGACCGTCGGCCTCGTCCTGCCCGTCGGGGGCCGAGGCGTTCTTGTCCGAGGCGGCCGCATCGTCCCCGCCGGTCAGCTTGAGCACGCCGAAGACCCCGCCGCCGCCGAGCAGCGCCGCCACCACGGCCACCGCGGCGACCCTCTTGATCCGGCCCGGCGGCCGCCCGGCGGGGGCCGCCGCCGGCTCGGACAGCGCGGTCGTCGGGGAGGGGACGGGCTCGGGCCGCGGCTGCGGCTGACGCTGCGGCTGCGGGTCGGCCTCCGGCCGGGCGGGGGCCCGCTCCTCCGCGCTGACCGCGCGGGTGGGCACGTACGCGTGCGCCGCCTTGGGCTCGCGGCCCTCCATGGCCTCGATCAGCATCCGCTCGGCCTCGGCCGCCGAGGGGCGCTCCGCCGGGTCCTTGCGCAGCAGTGCGGTGATGACCGGGCCCAGGGGGCCGGACTGGCTCGGGACGGGCGGCTCGTCGTTGACGACGGCCTGGAGGCTGGAGATCGGCGAGGTCCGGCGGAACGGCGAGCGGGCCTCGACCGCCGTGTACAGGGTCGCGCCCAGGGACCACAGGTCGGAGGACGGGTCCGGGGCCCCGCCGGTGACCCGCTCCGGGGCCAGGTAGTCGATGGAACCGACGAGTTCACCCGTACGGGTGATGGAGGAGTCCCCCTCGATCGCCGCGATCCCGAAGTCGGTGAGCAGCACCCGGCCGTCCTTGGCCAGCAGCACGTTGCCCGGCTTCACGTCCCGGTGCATGACGCCGACCGCGTGCGCGGCGCGCAGCGCGCCGAGGACGTGCAGGCCGATCCGGGCCGCCTCGCGGGGCTCGATCCGCCCCGCCGCCTTCGCGGCCTCCGCGAGGGAGGGGCCGTCGATGTACTCCATGACGATCCACGGCCGGTCGTCGTGGTCCAGCACGTCGTGCACCGTGACGACCGCCGGATGCTGGATCCGGGCCGCCGCCCGGGCCTCCTTCTGGGTGCGGGCGTGCAGCACCTCCCGGTCGGCCTGGGACACGTACAGGACCGCCGTCAGTTCCTTGACGGCGACCGTCCTGTGCAGCAGCTCGTCATGGGCGCGCCACACCTTGCCCATGCCGCCGCTGCCGATGGGCTCCACGAGCCGGTACCGGCCCGCGAGCACCGCGCCCGCGCCTGTCTGCTGTTCCACGAATTCCCGCCGCTCTGTGCACTCCGGGCCAGATTACGGAGCATGCGGGCGGTGCCGGAACCGGGCGGGGCCCGAAAGACAGCACTGTGACGCAATCGCCGTACTGATCGGCCGTCAGCCTCCGGCCTGATAACTGGCCGTGGCCTTGTCGAAGACGTCCGTGACCTTGTCCTGGTTGTCCTCCGGCCCCGTGACCATGACCACGTGATAGGCGCCGCCCAGCGCGACGACGAAGTTGCGGGCGAACAGGGAGCGGCCCGCCGCGTCGATCCAGGTGTAACGGCCGGTCACCCGCAGCTGCTGGCCCACCCTGGTGGACTTCACGTCGCCCCCCGAGGCCCAGGTGGAGTTGCGGTACGGGGACAGCTCCGCCTCCTTGTCCTTCTGGTAGCCCAGCGGATCCGGGGAGCCGCCCTCGACCCGGTCCCGGCCCGGGACCACGATCAGGGTGAACTGCCCCTGGGTGTAGCGGACCTGACCGGCCTCGTTGATCGACTGCCGCTCCCAGCCGTCGGGCACGGCGACCGTGAAGTGCGCCGGGTCCTGCTGGAGGGTGTAGCCGTCGGGGGCCTGCTGGGCGGGCGGCTGCGTGCCGGTGGACGGGGAGCCCGGGGGCGGCGACTGCTGCGGGGACTTCTGCGTCTTCTGCGGCGCCGGGGAGGGGGGCGCCGGGCTCTGGGCGGCCGTGGGCTGCTGGCCCCGGCCGTCGCCCCGGTCACCGGAGCCCGGCAGGAACAGCATCGCGTACGCCACCCCGCCCACGAGCAGCGCCAGGACGGCGACCAGCAGGGTCCGGCCGAGGGAACGCGGCTTGCGGGGGGCGTCGGAGTTGCGGTGGCGGCCGTGCAGTTCACCGCGCCGGCGCACCTCGGGCAGCCGGGCGGGGTCGGGCTCGGGCAGCGGGAACACCGGGAACACGAAGTCCCCGTCGGGCTCCGGGGCGGAGCGGACGAGCGAGCGCAGCCAGCCGCGCAGCTCCTCGAAGTCGGGGCGCTCGGTGGGGTCCTGACGCAACAGGGACTCCACGACGGGGCGCAGCGGGCCGCATTCCTCGGCGAAGGCGGGGGGCTCCGCGCAGACCATGTCCACGAGCTCCGCGACGCTCTCCTCCGGGTACGGGGCGTGCCCCTGGACGGCCCGGTAGAGCAGGGCGCCGAGGGCCCAGAGGTCGGTGGCGGGTCCGATGGGCGCGGCCAGCTGCCAGGGCCCGCCGTGGACGGGGCCCGCCTGTTCGGGGGCCCAGCGCTCGGTGACGGGGCCGACGACGGCCATCCGCGTCTGCCGGGCCCGCTCGGCGTCGAGTCCGGTACGGGGGCCTCCGGCGGCTGCGGGGACGCGGGTCCAGGGCACGGCCGCCGGCTGCACGGGCGGACGGGCTCCGGGGGCGCGGGGCTCCGGGGCCGCGGGGGTGCCGCGTCCGGGGGCCGCGGGGCCGGGGGTTGTGGTTCCGGGGGCCGCCGTTCCGGGGGCTGTGGGGACGCGGGCGCCGGGGGTTCCGGCGGTGGGGCGCTCCGGGACGACGACGGGCAGGACCGCGGTGGTCTCGTACGGGTCCCCCTCGGGGGTCCCGTCCCCGGGCCGTGGCGGGGGGTCGGCCTGGTGGTAGCCCTGCGGGAGGGCGAGCGCCGCCGGGAGCGCGGGACGGAACGGCTCCGCGGGGGCCTCGGGCCACCGCGCCCCCTGGTCCGGGGCCGGTTCCGGCCGCGCGGCGAGGACCTCCTCCGGCCGCTCCGGCGCGGTACGGCCGGCCGGCTCCCAGGCCAGGCCCGGCACGGGCTGCCGGGGGTGGTGGGCGGGGGCCCGGTCCGGGCCGGGGTCCGGCGCCGGGTCCTGGTCGGGTGCCCGCTCCCAAGGGGCCTGCTCCCACGGCGCCTCCGGCTCCGGCTGCGGCTGCGGCTCCGGCTGCGGCTCCGGCGCCCGGTCGTGCTCCGCCGGGCGGCGCGGGGTGGACCCGTGCCAGGGGGCGGCGGAGTCCGGTTCCCCGTACGGGTAGGCGTACTCCTGCGGCAGGTTGGCGCCGGTCGGCGGCAGCTGCGGGACGACCACCGGCCCCCGTACCCCGCGTTCTTCCGCCACCCGCTCGGCGGCGGCGCGGGAGCCGGCCCGGTAGGCGGCCACGGTCCTGGCGCGGGCGGCGGCCAGGGAGTCGTCACGGTCCCGGGCCGGGGGCCCGGGCGGGGCCGCCGGCGCGGGGTCGGCGGGGTCCGGGGGCCCGGCCGGTTCGGCGGGACCGGGGAGGACGTGGTCGGAGTAGCGCGGCCCGGTGTCGTACCCGGGCGCCACCAGCGGGGCGTACGCGGGCTCCCGTACCCCCGGGGCGGGGGGCGTCGGCTCCCAGGACGCGGCGGGATCCGCCGCGGTCCCGTCGCCGGGCTCCTCCGCCGGCACCGGGTCGTACCCGCACAGGGCGTCCTCGGCGGCTCCGGCCGCGAGCCCGGTGAGGACGACGCGTCCGTCCTCGCATATCAGGACCGTGCGGACGGTGATGTTGCGGTGGGTCCAGCCGTGCGCGTGCAGCACGCGCAGGGCGGTCAGCACGTCCGAGGCGACCTCCGCCGCCCGGTAGGGGTTCAGCGGTTCGTCGGCGATCAGCGCGGCCAGCGGCCTGGCGGGGACGAGTTCGCTCACTATCCACAGCGAGCCGTCCTCGGCGAACACGTCGAAGACCTGGTCGAGCCGGGGGTGGTCCGGTACGGAGGCCGCGGCCTGCGCGGCGGCGATCGCCCTGCGCACCGCGGGGAGTTCCCCGGTGGCGGCCGGCCGCGCGCGGGTCCCGTCGAGCAGTTCGGCGTCCACCACCTCGGGCAGCGGCACGTGCCGGACGAGGACCTCCTGCCCGCTGCGGGTGTCGAACGCGCGGGTCTCCACCAGCTCGTGCTCATCGGACGGCGGCAACGGCAGACGGTAGCGGTCGGCCAGGATCCGGCCGGCGTAGTCCTCCACATCGCCTCCCCCGAGTGCGGCGGGCTCCCCATGGCCCCGCTGACACGATACGTGCCCCGGGCCGCCCGCGTCCCGGGCTTGCGAGGGCCGTCAGCCCAACTGCTGGAAGGTGTCGAAGGCGGTGTTGCGGATCTGCGTGCACTCGGGGCCGTCCCACTGGTCGGCCGGGCAGCTGATCATGATGGCGTAGCCGTTCCTGGCGTCCGCCCTGAAGCCGCGGTCGAGCACGCGGGTCTTCATGCCCTGGTCGTCGCGCTCGAACTCCAGGTCCGCGACGGTGGGGTAGTTGCGGTACTGGACGGTTTCGAGGCGGATCTGGTGGTAGTTCCTGCTGCTGGCCGCCGTGCCCGGGGCCATCTCGGCCCAGGCGGCCCGGGCGTCGCTGCCCGGGCTGTCGGTGTGGTCGACCTGGATTCGGGGGAAGCCGCCGGAGCGGCTGTATATCGCGCCCGAGTCACTGCCGGCCGTGCCGGTCTGGTGGAAGCCCTCGGGCATCGCCATGGCGAACCGAAAGCGGGGGTCGGTCACCGTGGCGAACCCCGCGGGGACGCCGGCCCCGCCGCCGGGACCGCCGGGGCTGGCGCCCTGGCCCTGGCTGCTCTGCCCCTGGTTCTGGGCCGGGTCGGTGCCCGGGCTCGGCGCGGCCGGGCTCGGCCCGCCGTTCGCGGAGGCGCTGGGGGTGGGCGTCGGGGTCGGGGTCGGGGAGGAGGCCTGCGACGCGGCCGGGGCGTTGCCCGGGGAGTGGCCGGCCGAGGCGGCCGGGGCGGGGGTGCCCTGCCCCTCGTTCTTGCGGGCGCCCTTGTCGTCGCCGCCGCTGACCGCGTACGCGATGAGCGAGCCGATGACCGCCAGGACCACGAGGACCCCGGCTATCGCGAGGGCGATGGTGCGGCGGGGCATCACGTCGGTGAGCGATGCGGGGGCCACCGTCGAGGGGCGCTTCGGCGCGGCCTCGGCGGCGGCTGCCGCGGCCTCGGCGGCCGCCGCCTTGCGGGCCGCCTTCAGCGCGGCGCGGGTGCGGTCGCGCTGCTCGCGCTCGCGGCGCTCGCGCTCCTTCCTCGCCGCCTTCTCGGCGGCCTTCTCCGCCTCCGCCTCGGCCTTGGTGAGCGAGATCGGCCGGGTCTCCTCGACCGCCGGGGCGGGCTCGGGGGCGGGGACGGGGGCCGGATCGGGCGCGTCGACGACGGCCTTCAGCAACGACCGGGCGCGGTCCTCGTCGAGCCGCATCGCCGGGTCCTTGACCAGCAGCCCGTAGATGACCTCGGTCAGCGCCGGACCGGCGTTCTTCGGCGGGTCCACGGCCTCGGTCATCACCGCGGTGAGGGTGGCGAGCGCGGAACCCTTGTCGTACGGGGGCACGCCTTCGACGGCGGCGTACAGGAGCCCGCCGAGGGACCACATGTCGGCCGGCGGGCCCGGCTTGTAGCCGCGGGCGCGCTCGGGGGAGATGTAGGAGGGGGCGCCGACGAGCATGCCGGTGGAGGTGATGGAGGGGTCGCCCTCGACCTGGGCGATGCCGAAGTCGGTGAGGACGACGCGGCCGCTGCCGGCGATGAGCACGTTGGACGGCTTCACGTCGCGGTGCAGGATGCCCTGGCGGTGCGCGGCGCGCAGGACGTCGAGCACGGCGAGGCCGACCTCGGCGGCGCGGCGCGAGGTCAGCGGGCCGTTCTCCCGGACGAACTCGGCGAGGGAGGGCCCCTCGATGAGCTCCATGACGATCCAGGGCCGCGCGTCCTCGTCGACGACGTCGTAGACGGTGACGGCGCCCTCGTTGCGGATGCGGGCGATGGCCTTGGCCTCGCGGAGGGTGCGGGTGATGAGGCGGCGCTTCTCGTCCTCGTCGACGCCGCCGCCGAAGCGGAGTTCCTTGACGGCGACGGTCCGGCCGAGCACCTCGTCCTCGGCCCGCCAGACGGTGCCCATGCCGCCCTTGCCGAGCACGGCCCCGAGCCGGTACCGCCCGGCAAGCAACCGCCCTTCCCGCTCCCGCCCCACGCCCCCCTCGGCCGCCTTACCCGCACCGGGCTTGGCGACATCGGGCTTGACGTCCTCGGGCTCGGCGCCAGCGGGCCTGCCCACAGCGGGCTTCGCAGCCCCGACCCCGGAGGCGGCCGCCTTGGCAGCGGCAGGCTTCGCGTCCTCAGGCTCGGCGTCAGCGGCCTTGCCGGCGCCGGGCTTCGCAGCCCCGGCCCCGGAAGCGGCCGCCTTGGCAGCGGCAGGCTTCGCGTCCTCAGGCTCGGCGTCAGCGGCCCTGTCCGTAGCCGGCTTCACAGCCCCGGCCCCGGAGGCGGCCGCCTTGGCAGCGGCAGGCTTCGCGTCCTCGGGCTCCGCGCCAGCGGCCCTGTCCGTAGTCGGCTTCACGCCCCGGGCCCCCGGGCCGGCCGCCTCGGCGGTGCCCGGCTTCGCGTCCTCGGGCTCGGCGTCGGCGACCCCGCCCGCGGCGGGCTTCGCGGGGGCCGGTGCCGAAGCTGCCTTGCGGGCCGGGGGCTTGGCCTCCGTCTCGGGCTCGGCCCCGGCCGCGTCGGCGGGGGTCTCGTCCGCCGGGGCGTCAGGAACCTTCCCGGCGGCCGGCTTCGCGGCGGACCTCGGCCGGGGAACGGCGGCGCCCTCCGCCCCTGCGGATTCCGCCTGCGCGACGTCAGATCCGGGCTGGGCGCCCGACTTCACCGCGCCACCGCCCCCGGAGGCACCGGCACCCTCACGCTTCACCCCAGCCGCCTCGGCAGACGACTCGGTGTGCTCCGGCTTCGACATGCGTCCCCTCTGCGATCGTGCAGCCTGCCCCGGCTGCCCCCGGCAGCCGCCGGGGGCAAGGTAACCCACCCCGGCAGAAACCTCATTGTTGCTCACTCCGCATCGGACGGAAGCCCCGGGTCCAGCGGTTCCCCCCGGCGGATCACGGAGTCAGAACGGCACGATGTCGGGCGCCCCCAGCCGTGCCGCGTCGGCGGTCTGGTCGTCCGGCTGGCGCTGCGATTCGCGCTCCGCCTGCACCCGCTTCTCGTAGTGCTCCACCTCGTTCTCGATCTGCTGCTTGTTCCACCCCAGCACCGGAGCCATCAATTCCGCACACTCGCGCGCCGAACGCGTACCCCGGTCGAAGGTCTCGATCGAGATCCGGGTCCGCCGGGTCAGTACGTCGTCCAGGTGACGGGCCCCCTCGTGCGAGGCGGCGTAGACGACCTCCGCCCGCAGGTAGTCCTCGGCCCCGGTCAACGGCTCGCCCAGCCCCGGGTCGGCGGCGATCAGGGCGACCAGCTCCTCCGTCAGGGATCCGTAGCGGTTCAGCAGGTGCTCCACACGCACCACGTGCAGCCCGGTCCGCGCGGCCATGCGGGCCCGGCCGTTCCACAGGGCCCGGTAGCCCTCCGCGCCGACCAGCGGCACGTCCTCCGTGACGCACTGGGCCACCCGCTGGTCCAGCCCGTGCACCGCCTCGTCGACGGCGTCCTTCGCCATGACCCGGTACGTCGTGTACTTGCCGCCGGCCACCACCACCAGCCCCGGCACCGGATGGGCCACCGTGTGCTCGCGGGAGAGCTTGCTCGTGGCGTCCGACTCCCCCGCCAGCAGCGGCCGCAGGCCCGCGTAGACCCCCTGGACGTCGTCCCGGGTCAGCGGCACCGCCAGGACGGAGTTCACGTGCTCCAGCAGGTAGTCGATGTCGGCGCTGGAGGCCGCCGGGTGCGCCTTGTCCAGGTCCCAGTCGGTGTCGGTGGTGCCCACGATCCAGTGCCGCCCCCACGGGATCACGAACAGCACCGACTTCTCCGTCCTCAGGATCAGTCCGCTGTTCGAGTGGATCCGGTCCTTGGGGACCACGAGGTGGATGCCCTTGGAGGCCCGGACGTGGAACTGTCCGCGCTCCCCGATCAGCGCCTGGGTGTCGTCCGTCCACACCCCCGTCGCGTTGACCACCTGCTTGGCGCGGATCTCGTACTCCCCGCCGCCCTCCACGTCCCGCACGCGGGCCCCGACCACCCGTTCGCCCTCGCGGAGGAAGCCGATCACCCTCGCCCGGTTGGCGCAGTGCGCCCCGTACGCGGCGGCCGTCCGGACCAGCGTGGTCACGTAGCGCGCGTCGTCCATCTGGGCGTCGTAGTACTGCAGGGCGCCCACCAGGGCGTCCTTGCGCAGCGCCGGGGCGATCCGCAGCGCCCGCCGGCGCGAGAGGTGCCGGTGGGTGGGCAGGCCGCGGCCGTGCCCGCTGGAGACCGACATCGCGTCGTACAGCGCCACGCCCGAGCCCGCGTAGAACCGCTCCCAGACCTTGTGCTGGAGCGGGTACAGGAACGGCACCGGCTTCACCAGGTGCGGGGCGAGCCGCTCCAGCAGCAGCCCGCGCTCCTTGAGGGCCTCGCGGACGAGGGCGAAGTCGAGCATCTCCAGGTAGCGCAGGCCGCCGTGGATGAGCTTGCTGGAGCGGCTCGACGTCCCCGACGCCCAGTCGCGCGCCTCCACCAGCCCGGTCGACAGGCCTCTGGTCACCGCGTCGAGCGCGGTGCCCGCGCCGACCACCCCCGCGCCGACGACCAGCACGTCCAGTTCCCGCTCGGCCATTCCGGCGAGGGCCTCCGCGCGCTGCGCGGGCCCCAGTGTCGCTGTCCTCACGGCTGCCTCCCGTTGGTGCGGGCCGAACCCGCTCGATGCGGGTGATCCCGCTCACATCTCCCGTTTTCCGATTCTGACCGGCCGCGCCGACATCAGCCACCGGCTGTGGACAACACAGGGATGACCACGGCCCCAGAATGCGACATATCTGTCATATATACGCCTAGTCTGACATTGCGCCAGCTCCATTCGTCCACAGGACTTGCGCGCACCACCCCCTCATGCATGCCAGGGAAGGGAAGGGACGGCCCCCCATGCCCGCAGACCTCGCCGTCATCG
This sequence comes from Streptomyces sp. NPDC089915, assembly GCF_040684675.1. NCBI lineage: Bacteria > Bacillati > Actinomycetota > Actinomycetes > Kitasatosporales > Streptomycetaceae > Streptomyces > Streptomyces sp. NPDC089915. Next base: position 22,092 of record NZ_JBFBGN010000040.1, read on the forward strand.
GACTCGGCCACCTCGGCCTCCCCCTCGCCCAGGCGGCCGTCGCCGCCGGGATCCAGACCGTCGGCTACGACAGCGGCCCCGCCACGGACAGCCCCCTCACCGCCGCCGAGATCCGCCGGATGTCGGCGGCCGGCTTCCGCGTCACCACCAACCCCGCCGAGCTCGGCCGGGTCCGCACCGCCGTCATCTGCGCCCCCACCCGGCTCGGCGCCGACCGGGCCCTCGACCTCGCCGCCGTCGGCGCCGCCGGCCGCACCCTCGCCGCCCGGCTGCGCCCGCACACCACCGTGATCCTGGAGTCCGCCGCCCACCCCGGGGTCACCGAGGACTACCTGCGGCCCATCCTGGAACAGGGCTCCGGCCTGCGCGCCGGACGCGACTTCCACCTGGCCTACTCCCCCAGCCGCCTCGACCCCGGCAACCGGACCCACACCATCGCCAACACCCCCAAGGTCATCGGCGGCCTCACCCCGGCCTGCACCGAGTCCGCGCACGCCTTCTACGCCCGCCTCACCGAGAAGGTCGTCCGCGCCCGCGGCCTGCGCGAGGCCGAGACCGTACAGCTGCTGGAGACCAACTACCGGCACGTGAACATCGCCCTCATGAACGAGATGGCGGTCCTCTGCCACGACCTCGGCGTCGACCTGTGGGACGTCATCCGGTGCGCCGAGACCAAGCCGTACGGGTTCCAGGCCTTCCGCCCCGGCCCCGGCGTGGGCGGCCACGGCGTCCCCCTCGACCCCAACTACCTCCCCCACACCACCCGCACCCCCGGCCACCCCCTGCGCATGGTCGGTCTGGCGCAGGAGATCAACGACCGGATGCCGCAGTACGTCATCCAGCGCTGCGCCACCCTGCTGAACGAGCACGGCAAATCCGCCCGCGGCGCCCGCGTCCTGCTCCTCGGCGTCACCTACAAGCCCGACCTCGCCGACCAGGAGGGCTCCCCCGCCCGCGAGATCGCCAGCCGGCTCCTCGACCTCGGCGCCATGATCAGCTACCACGACCCGTACATCCCGGGCTGGCGGGTCCGCGACCAGCCCGTCCCGCGCGCCGACTCCCTCTACGAGGCCGCCGCCAACGCCGACCTGACGATCCTGCTCCAGCACCACCGCACCTACGACATGCAGGGCCTGGCGGTGAAGGCCCAGCTCCTCCTGGACACCCGCGGCGCCAGCCCCGCCGGCGCGGCCCACCGCCTCTGACCTGCCCCACCGCTGGTCACGGGCCGATTCCGGTTCGATCATCCGACCGAAATCCCCTCCAGGAATGTCGCAGTCCCCTGCTAGCCTGCGGCGTCACTTATCTCGCACTTATGCCCCTGGGCAGACGTGTGCCCGAATCCCTGGGGGGGATTTCCCGCATGAGCCAGAACTACCAGCCGCCCGCGCCCTCGTCCTACACCGAGGCGCCCGCCCCGGCGCCGGCCCGCGGCGGCAACATCGGCCTGGGCATCGCGGCCGGTGTCGTGGCGGCGCTCGTCGCGGCGGCCGCGTACGGCGGCATCATGAACGCGATCGACCGCGAGATCGGCTACGCCGCCGCCGGCGTCGGCCTGATCGTGGGCCTCGCCGCCGGAAAGCTCGGCGGCCGCAACCCCGTCCTGCCCGGGGTCGCCGCCCTGCTCTCGGTCGGCGGCGTCTTCCTCGGCCAGATGTTCTTCATCGTGCTCGCGATGGCCAAGTACGCGAACGTCGGCGTCCTCGACGTCCTCGACAAGGCCGGCGTCTCCGGCGTGCTGGACATCTGGAAGGAGAGCCTGGACCTCATGTCCTTCGTCTTCCTCGGCATCGGCGCCTTCGTCGGCTTCGGCTCCGCCAAGAAGGCCGGCCTCTGAGCCGGCGCCTCCGAGCCGGACCCCGCGCACGCCGGAGGGCCGGCACCCCGAGCGGGGTGCCGGCCCTCCGGCGTACGTACGGAAGACGGGTCAGCGGCGGTGCTGGGAGTCCGCGACCGTGACCTCGACCCGCTGGAACTCCTTGAGCTCGCTGTAGCCGGTCGTGGCCATCGAGCGGCGCAGGGCGCCGAAGAGGTTCATCGAGCCGTCCGGGGTGTGCGACGGGCCGGTGAGGATCTCCTCGGTCGTGCCGACCGTGCCGAGGTTGACCTTCTTGCCGCGCGGCACGTCCTCGTGGACGGCCTCCATGCCCCAGTGGTGGCCCTTGCCGGGCGCGTCGGTGGCACGGGCCAGCGGGGAGCCCATCATCACGGCGTCCGCACCGCAGGCGATGGCCTTGGGCAGGTCGCCGGACCAGCCCACGCCGCCGTCGGCGATGACGTGCACGTAGCGGCCGCCGGACTCGTCCATGTAGTCGCGGCGCGCCGCGGCCACGTCCGCGACGGCCGTGGCCATCGGGACCTGGATGCCCAGCACGTTGCGCGTGGTGTGCGCGGCGCCGCCGCCGAAGCCGACGAGGACACCCGCCGCGCCGGTGCGCATCAGGTGCAGGGCCGCCGTGTAGGTGGCGCAGCCGCCGACGATGACCGGGACGTCGAGCTCGTAGATGAACTGCTTGAGGTTCAGCGGCTCGGCCGCGCCCGAGACGTGCTCGGCCGAGACGGTGGTGCCGCGGATGACGAAGATGTCGACGCCCGCGTCCACGACGGCCTTGGAGAACTGCGCGGTGCGCTGCGGGGAGAGCGCGGCGGCCGTGACGACGCCCGAGTCGCGCACCTCCTTGATCCGCCGGCCGATGAGGTCGGCCTGGATCGGCGCGGCGTAGATCTCCTGGAGGCGGCGGGTGGCGGCCTCCTCGTCCAGCTCGGTGATCTCGTCGAGCAGCGGCTGCGGGTCCTCGTGGCGGGTCCACAGGCCCTCGAGGTTCAGCACGCCGAGGCCGCCGAGCTCGCCGATCCGGATGGCGGTCTGCGGGGAGACCACGGAGTCCATGGGGGCGGCCAGGAAGGGGAGCTCGAAGCGGTACGCGTCGATCTGCCAGGCGATCGAGACCTCCTTCGGGTCCCGCGTACGCCGGCTCGGGACGATGGCGATGTCGTCGAAGGCGTACGCCCGGCGGCCGCGCTTGCCGCGCCCGATCTCGATCTCAGTCACGTGTGGTGGCCTTTCCTCTGGGTCTGCCCGTCCAGTATCCCCGAACCCCGGGGACCCGCGTTCCGGTGACCGCTGTACGGACGCACGCGCGCGCGTCCGCGGACGCGCCGGAGGGGCGGGCCCGGGTGGGCCCGCCCCTCCGGGCGGTCATCGTGTTCAGCCCTTGCGGGAGTAGTTCGGCGCCTCGACCGTCATCTGGATGTCGTGCGGGTGGCTCTCCTTGAGGCCCGCCGAGGTGATCCGGACGAACCGGCCGCGCTCCTGGAGCTCCGGCACCGTGCGGCCGCCGACGTAGAACATCGACTGGCGCAGGCCGCCGACGAGCTGGTGGACCACGGCGGACAGCGGGCCGCGGTAGGGGACCTGGCCCTCGATGCCCTCGGGGATCAGCTTGTCGTCACCGCCGACGCCCTCCTGGAAGTAGCGGTCCTTGGAGAACGACTTGCGGTCGCCCCGGGACTGCATCGCGCCCAGCGAGCCCATGCCGCGGTAGGACTTGAACTGCTTGCCGTTGATGAAGAGCAGCTCGCCCGGGGACTCCTCGCAGCCCGCGAGCAGCGAGCCGAGCATCACCGTGTCGGCGCCCGCGACGAGGGCCTTGGCGATGTCGCCGGAGTACTGGAGGCCGCCGTCGCCGATGACGGGGACGCCCGCGGCCTTGGCGGCCAGCGAGGCCTCGTAGATCGCGGTGACCTGCGGGACGCCGATGCCGGCGACGACGCGGGTGGTGCAGATGGAGCCGGGGCCGACGCCGACCTTGATGCCGTCGACGCCCGAGTCGATCAGGGCCTGGGCGCCGTCGCGGGTCGCGACGTTGCCGCCGATGACATCGACGGAGGTGTTCGACTTGATCTTGGCGACCATGTCGCCGACCAGGCGGGAGTGGCCGTGCGCGGTGTCGACGACGATGAAGTCGGCGCCCGCCTCGATCAGGGCCTGGGCGCGCTCGTACGCGTCACCGGCGACGCCGACGGCGGCGCCGACCAGCAGGCGGCCGTCCTTGTCCTTGGCGGCGTTCGGGTACTTCTCGGCCTTGACGAAGTCCTTGACCGTGATGAGGCCCTTGAGGAGGCCCGCCTCGTCGACCAGCGGGAGCTTCTCGATCTTGTGGCGGCGCAGCAGCTCCATGGCGTCCACGCCGGAGATGCCGACCTTGCCCGTGACCAGCGGCATCGGGGTCATGACCTCGCGCACCTGGCGGCTGCGGTCCGACTCGAAGGCCATGTCGCGGTTGGTCACGATGCCGAGGAGCTTGCCCGCCGGGTCGGTGACCGGGACGCCGGAGATGCGGAACTTCGCGCAGAGCTCGTCGGCCTCGCGCAGCGTCGCGTCCGGGTGCACCGTGATCGGGTCGGTGACCATGCCGGACTCGGAGCGCTTGACCAGGTCGACCTGGTTGGCCTGGTCGGCGATGGAGAGGTTGCGGTGCAGCACGCCGACGCCGCCCTGGCGGGCCATCGCGATGGCCATCCGGGACTCGGTGACCTTGTCCATGGCCGCGGACAGCAGCGGGACGTTCACTCGGACGTTGCGCGAGATGAGCGAGGAGGTGTCGATCGCGTCCGGCGCCATGTCCGACGCGCCCGGCAGCAGCAGCACGTCGTCGTAGGTCAGTCCGAGCGCGGCGAATTTGTCGGGTACTCCGTCGGCGGTCATGACACCTTCCCAAATGGTCTTGCTCAGCGCGGATGTCCATGCTAACGGGATCCCGAGGCGTCTCATTCCACGACCAAGGTCAACCAGAAGTTTCGTAACTTCCTACGAGGAAAACGCGGGTCACTGCTCCGCGAGCGCGCGCAGCCTGCTCAGCGCACGGTGCTGCGCGACCCGCACCGCGCCTGGGGACATCCCGAGCATCTGGCCGGTCTCCTCGGCGGTCAGCCCGACGGCCACCCGCAGGACGAGCAGCTCGCGCTGGTTCTCCGGCAGATTGGCCAGCAGCTTCTTGGCCCAGGCCGCGTCGCTGCTGAGCAGCGCCCGCTCCTCGGGGCCGAGGGAGTCGTCCGGCCGCTCCGGCATCTCGTCGGACGGGACGGCGGTGCTCCCCGGATGCCGCATGGCGGCCCGCTGGAGGTCGGCGACCTTGTGCGCGGCGATGGCGAAGACGAAGGCCTCGAAGGGGCGCCCGGTGTCCCGGTAGCGCGGCAGCGCCATCAGGACGGCGACGCACACCTCCTGCGCGAGGTCCTCGACGAAGTGGCGGGCATCACCCGGCAGCCGCGACAGCCGGGTGCGGCAGTAGCGGATGGCCAGGGGGTGCACGAAGGCCAGCAGGTCGTGCGTGGCCTGCTCGTCACCGTCGACCGCCCGGCGTACGAGCGCGCTGACGGCCCCGGCGTTGCCGCCTTTGGCGGCGCCGGTGGGGCCTGTGGCCGGGGCTGACCCCAGGGCCTCGTCGTCGCGCATCAATCCATGGTGCCTTGGCGCCGGAGCGTTCGTGGCATCGCGGTCCGTGTTGTGCGTCGAAGCGTTATGAGCGGGTGCGCCGGAACCCATCTTCTGCGCCCTCCCCTCCGCTCGGCCCGAATCGTCGTCCCCGAGGACTCGACCTCTCCAAGAATGCGGCACACCATCAAGGATGCGGCATCGCGCCCGAAGCGACACGTCCCCCGGATTGTGCCCCGTCAATCCCCGACGGGACACCGGTTGGGACGGGACTTTCGCGTCCCGTCTCCAGGAGGCGGCCTGCCGCCCCGCCCGCCATCGGCGGACGGGACCGCTCCGGAAAGCCGGACGCCGCTCCCGCGGTCAGCGGACGAGACCCCAGCGGAAGCCGAGCGCCACGGCGTGGGCCCGGTCCGAGGCGCCGAGCTTCTTGAAGAGCCTGCGGGCGTGCGTCTTGACCGTGTCCTCGGAGAGGAAGAGCTCGCGCCCGATCTCCGCGTTGGACCGGCCGTGGCTCATGCCCTCCAGCACCTGGATCTCGCGCGCGGTGAGGGTGGGCGCGGCGCCCATCTCGGCCGAGCGCAGCCGGCGCGGGGCCAGCCTCCAGGTCGGGTCGGCGAGGGCCTGGGTGACCGTGGCCCGCAGTTCGGCGCGCGAGGCGTCCTTGTGCAGGTAGCCGCGGGCGCCGGCGGCGACCGCGAGGGCCACCCCGTCGAGGTCCTCGGCGACCGTCAGCATGATGATGCGGGCCCCCGGGTCGGCGGACAGGAGCCGGCGGACGGTCTCGACACCGCCGAGCCCGGGCATCCGCACGTCCATCAGAATCAGGTCGGACCGGTCGGCACCCCAGCGGCGGAGGACTTCCTCGCCGTTGGCAGCCGTCGTCACACGCTCGACGCCGGGCACGGTGGCAACCGCGCGACGGAGCGCCTCTCGGGCAAGCGGGGAGTCGTCGCAGACGAGGACGGAAGTCATGACCGCCCTCCGCAGCTGCTGATGCGCGTCACCTTGAGCCTCCAGGCTGGTACGTATCGTCACCTGTGCGGTCGATGCTCTCGGACACCTGTCCGGGAACATGTCGTTTCAACCGCACTCGCTCTCTCAACGACGGTCACTCGAAAGAGTTACGGGTCGGACGGACACCTTCGGCACTCTACGTGAGGAAGCGATCACGACGCCGGAGCCACCCTCGGCGCGTCCTCCATCTGGAGCTATGCCCTATTTGGCGGCTTTCCTTCCGTTTGGCATGTGTCTGAGGCTAGATTCCCAATGAGTCATATTTACATCTACTACGACAGTAGGTGTGGAGACATGGACCGTATCCGCCTCAGTACCGGCACCAAGAGGACTACCAATGGCAGATTTCTCCCGCCTCCCCGGACCGAACGCCGATCTCTGGGACTGGCAGCTGCTGGCAGCCTGCCGAGGGGTCGACAGCTCCCTCTTCTTCCACCCGGAGGGCGAGCGGGGCGCGGCCAGGAGTGCGCGCGAGGCCTCGGCTAAAGAGGTCTGCATGCGCTGCCCGGTGCGCTCGGAATGCGCCGCGCACGCACTCGCCGTCCGCGAGCCCTACGGGGTGTGGGGCGGCCTCACCGAGGACGAACGCGAGGAGCTGATGGGCCGCGCTCGGCACCGCCTGATCCCCGCCTCCAGCACGATCGGCCCCATCGCGCCGCACTGACCCGAACCGGCCGCGCCACCCCCGGCGTCAGCGGGCGGCGGCCCGCACCAGCTCTCCCAGGGTCGCCGCCACCGCCGGCACGCGGGCCAGGTCGGGCAGCGTCAGCGCCACGACCTCCCGCTCCACCGCCGGCTCCACCGCCAGGGTGCTCACGCCCTTCGCCCGTACGGACTCCACCGCGAGCTCCGGCAGCACCGCCACACCCAGCCCGGCCCCGACCAGCCCCACCACGGCGGGGTAGTCGTCGGTGGCGAAGTCGATGCGCGGGGTGAAGCCCGCCCCCTCGCACACCTCCACCAGGTGGCGGCGGCAGCGCGGGCAGCCCGCGATCCAGGGCTCGCCGGCCAGTTCCGCCATGCCCACGCGCCCGGCCCCGGCCAGCCGGTGCCCGTCGGGGACCAGCCCGACGAGCCGGTCGGTCAGCAGCGGGGTGACCACGAGGTCCTCCCACTCGGCCGCCGCCGACGCCCCGGCGTAGCGGAAGGCCAGCGCCAGGTCGCAGTCCCCCTCTCGCAGCATCTCCACCGAGCGCGGCGGCTCCGCCTCCACCAGGGAGATACGGGTGCCGGGGTGCTCGGCGCGCATCGCCGCGAGCGCGGTCGGCACCAGCGTGGAACTGCCGCTGGGGAAGGAGACCAGCCGCACCCGGCCCGCGCGCAGCCCGGCGATGGCCGCGACCTCCTCCTCGGCGGCGGTCAGCCCGGCCAGGATCCCGGCGGCGTGGCGCACGAGGGCCTCCCCCGCCTGCGTCAGCCGCATCTCGCGGCCCGTGCGGACCAGCAGCGGGGTGCCGGCCGACTGCTCCAGGGCCTTCATCTGCTGGGAGACGGCGGGCTGGGTGCAGCCGAGTTCGCGGGCGGCGGCGGAGAAGGAACCGGTCCCGGCGACAGCGCGCAGGATCCGCAGGTGGCGTGCCTCAATCACCCTTCGAGCATAAGCCCGGCTTTTGCCTCGCCGGTCGTGTCCAGCCCCGACTTTGAGAACGGGGCCCTCAGGGGGTACGGGAGCGGGCGGGGGCGGCTATTTTGCGCACATGACGACTGCGTTGATCACTGGATCCACGGCGGGCATCGGCGCCGCCTTCGCCCGGCGGCTCGCCGCCCAGGGCCACAACCTCGTCCTGGTGGCCCGGGACACGAAGCGGCTGGCCGAGCAGGCCACCGAGCTGCACGACCGGCACGGCATCGAGGCCGAGGTGCTGGCCGCCGACCTCGCCACGGAGGAGGGCATCGCGTCGGTCGAGACCCGCCTCGCCGACCGCACCCACCCGGTGGACCTGCTGGTCAACAACGCCGGCTTCGGCAACAAGGGCCGCTACCTCGAGGTCTCCATGGCCGACGAGCTGACGATGCTGAAGGTGCACATCGAGGCGGTGCTGCGACTGACCTCGGCGGCGACGGAGTCGATGCGCTCGCGCGGCCGCGGCGGGGTCGTCAACGTGGCCTCGGTCGCCGCCTTCGTCCCGCGCGGCACCTACGGCGCCAGCAAGGCCTGGGTCGTCCAGTTCACCCAGGGCGCGGCCCGGGACCTGGCCGGGTCCGGGGTGCGGATGATGGCGCTGTGCCCGGGCTTCGTGCGGACGGAGTTCCACCAGCGGGCCGGGATGGGCACCGACAACATCCCGGGCTGGCTGTGGCTGGACGCCGACAAGCTGGTGGCGGCCGCGCTGGCCGACCTGGCGCGCGGGAAGACGGTGTCGATCCCGGACCCGCGGTACAAGGCGCTGATGGGCGTGGTGAAGCTGACGCCGCGCGGGCTGCTCGGCGGGGTGTCCTCCCGCACCGGGCGCAAGTACGGGCCCCAATAAAGCGGCCGAAAGGGTGAAATCTCCCTAAAATGGACGTGTCTCATCCACTGCGGGAGGCGACGCGATGACATTCGTACAGGTAATCGATTACGAGACCAAGCGGTTCGACGAGATGAACGCCCTCATCGACCGCTACGCGGAACAGACCAGCGGCAGGCGCACGGTCACCCACACCATGATCGGCCAGGACCGCGACTCCCGGACGCACTACGTGGACCTCGTCGAATTCCCCTCGTACGAGGAGGCGATGAAGAACTCTCACCTCCCCGAGACCGACCGGATGTTCCAGGAGATGGTCGCCCTCTGCGAGGGGATGCCGAAGTTCATGAACCTGGACGTCGTCCGGGACGAGTACCTCAACAAGCTGGTCGCGAACCGGTTCTTCGACGAGATCGCGGCACTGGGCAAGTTCGAGGTCATCGAGGAGTGCATCGCGCTCGACTACGTCACTCACGACATGATGGACACGGAGGGCCGCGGCAACGGCCGGGACGGTCTGCGGCGGACCATCGGCATGTGGCGGGAGGCGTTCGACTTCGGCTTCGAGAAGACGGGCCAGATCGCCGAAGGGGACTGCGTGACCACGCTGTGGGACTGGAGGGGCACCCACAAGGGCGAGTTCATGGGGGTGGCGCCGACCGGCAAGGAGGTCGGCATGTCGGGCTGTGCGACCTTCCGGATCGAGAACGGCCAGATCGCGGAAGACTGGTGGTACTACGACGCTCCCGGGCTGATGCGGCAGTTGGGCGTGATGCCCGCGTAATCCCACGCAAGAGGCCCTGGTCACCCCCGCGAAGCAGCGGTGACCAGGGCCTTCTCGTGGAGCTGGTGCTCAGGCTTCAGCCTCAGTGGCTGTGGCCGTGACCGTGGCCGTGGCCGGCGTCGGCCTCTTCCTCGGCCGGCTTCTCGACGACCAGGGTCTCGGTCGTGAGCAGCAGGGAGGCGATGGAGGCGGCGTTCTCCAGCGCGGAGCGGGTGACCTTGACCGGGTCGATGACGCCGGCCTTGACCAGGTCGCCGTACTCGCCGGAGGCGGCGTTGAAGCCGTTGCCCTTCTCCAGCTCCGCCACCTTCGAGGTGATGACGTAGCCCTCGAGGCCGGCGTTCTCGGCGATCCAGCGCAGCGGCTCGACGGCGGCGCGGCGGACGACCGACACGCCCGTGCCCTCGTCGCCGGTCAGGCCGAGGTTGCCCTCCAGGACCTTGACGGCGTGGACGAGCGCGGAGCCACCGCCGGAGACGATGCCCTCCTCGACCGCGGCGCGGGTCGCCGAGATGGCGTCCTCGAGGCGGTGCTTCTTCTCCTTGAGCTCCACCTCGGTGGCGGCGCCGACCTTGATGACGCAGACGCCGCCGGCGAGCTTCGCCAGGCGCTCCTGCAGCTTCTCGCGGTCCCAGTCGGAGTCCGTGGACTCGATCTCGGCCTTGATCTGGTTGACGCGGCCCGCGACGTCAGCGGCGTTGCCGCCACCGTCGACGATGGTCGTGTCGTCCTTGGAGATGGTCACGCGGCGCGCGGAACCGAGGACGTCCAGACCGGCCTGGTCGAGCTTGAGGCCGACCTCCTCGGCGATGACGGTGGCACCGGTGAGGGTGGCCATGTCCTGGAGCATCGCCTTGCGACGGTCGCCGAAGCCCGGGGCCTTGACGGCGACCGCGTTGAAGGTGCCGCGGATCTTGTTGACGACGAGGGTGGAGAGCGCCTCGCCCTCGACGTCCTCGGCGATGATCAGCAGCGGGCGGGAGCCGCCGGCCTGGATGACCTTCTCCAGCAGGGGCAGGAGGTCCTGGATGGAGGAGATCTTGCCCTGGTTGATCAGGATGTACGGGTCGTCGAGGACGGCCTCCATACGCTCCTGGTCGGTCACCATGTACGGGGAGAGGTAGCCCTTGTCGAAGGCCATGCCCTCGGTGAACTCCAGCTCCAGGCCGAAGGCGTTGGACTCCTCGACGGTGATGACACCGTCCTTGCCGACCTTGTCCATCGCCTCGGCGATGAGCTCGCCGACCTGCGAGTCCTGCGCGGAGAGCGCGGCCACGGCGGCGATGTCGGACTTGTCCTCGATCGGGCGGGCGGTCGCGAGGAGCTCCTCGGACACGGCCTTGACCGCGGCGTCGATGCCCTTCTTCAGGGCGGCCGGGGAGGCACCGGCGGCGACGTTGCGCAGACCCTCGCGGACGAGCGCCTGGGCCAGCACGGTGGCGGTGGTGGTGCCGTCACCCGCGATGTCGTTGGTCTTGGTCGCCACCTCCTTCACCAGCTGCGCGCCGAGGTTCTCGTACGGGTCGTCCAGCTCGACCTCGCGGGCGATGGTGACACCGTCGTTGGTGATGGTGGGGGCGCCGAACTTCTTGTCGATGACGACGTTGCGGCCCTTGGGGCCGATCGTCACCTTGACCGTGTCGGCAAGCTTGTTGACGCCGCGCTCGAGGGCGCGACGGGCGTCCTCGTCGAACTTCAGGATCTTCGCCATGGAAGCGGTTCAGCCCTCTCGAAAACTCGGGTTTAACGAACCGCGCCCCTCGCCGCCCGGCAATCAGCGGGGTGACCAGGGGCGCAGTTCAAAGCAAAGCGTGAGAAGTGATTACTTCTCGACGATCGCGAGCACGTCGCGGGCCGAGAGGACGAGGTACTCCTCGCCGCTGTACTTCACTTCGGTGCCGCCGTACTTGCTGTACAGCACGACGTCGCCGACGGAGACGTCCAGCGGGAGACGCTGGCCGTCCTCGAAGCGGCCCGGGCCGACCGCGAGGACGACGCCCTCCTGGGGCTTCTCCTTCGCGGTGTCCGGGATGACCAGGCCGGAGGCCGTGGTCTGCTCGGCGTCGAGCGGCTGGACCACGATGCGGTCCTCAAGCGGCTTGATGGCAACCTTGGAGCTGGCGGTCGTCACGATCCGACCTCCCCCTTCGGAGATCCGGGGTTAACTGTCTGGAGTGGCGACCAGGTCGATCCGTCGTCGCGGGTGCCGGACCAGCCTGTCGCTGTGTTGGCACTCACCGGTGGCGAGTGCCAGGTGTGACACTATTCCGGCGATTAGCACTCGGTCAAGCGGAGTGCCAACACGCTCCACCGGATCCACGTATTCCGGCCGCGGGTCGCCCCGTTTGGCCCAAACCCTGCCCCACGGGGTCCGGCGCCCGGTGTGTGAGGCTGGGCGGGTGCGCATCCTGGTCGTCGAAGACGAAGAGAACCTGGCCGAGTCCCTCCGGCAGGGCCTGTCCGCCGAGGGCCACCGCGTCGAGGTCGCCCACGACGGGCACCGCGGGCTGGAACTCGCGCTCACCGGCGGTCCGTACGACGTCGTCCTGCTGGACCTCATGCTCCCCGGCCCCGGCGGCGCCGAGATCTGCGCCCGTATGCGCGCCCACGGCGACCCCACCCCCGTCCTGGTCCTCACCGCCAAGGACGGCGAGTACGACGAGGCCGAGGGCCTCGACGCCGGGGCCGACGACTACCTCACCAAGCCCTTCTCCTTCGTCGTGCTCGGCGCCCGCCTGCGCGCCCTCGCCCGCCGCGCCGCCGGCCCCGGGCCCGCGCCCGCCGTGCTCCGCGCCGGGGACCTCGTCCTCGACCCGCACGACCGCCGCTGCCGCCGCGGCGAGCAGGACATCGAGCTCACCGCCCGCGAGCTCGGCGTCCTCGCCTGCCTGATGGAACGCCCCGGCCGGGCCGTCGCCAAGCAGGACATCCTCGACGAGGTCTGGGACTCCCCGCACGGCATCGACCCCAACATCGTCGAGGTCTACGTCTCCTCCCTGCGCAAGAAGATCGACGCCCCCTTCGGCCGCCGCTCCATCCTCACCGTCCACGGCACGGGCTACCGCATGGCCCCCGACGGCGGCTGACGGTGACCGGCCTTGGTTAGCAGCCTGCGCGCCCGGACCGCGCTCGCCGCCGCGCTCGCGATGGCCGCCGTCCTCGCCACCGGCGGACTGTGGCTGTACACCCTCATGCGCGGCAACCTCCTCGACAACACCACCGGCCGCACCGAGCTCGCCGCCCGGAAGGTCGCCGCCCAGGTCGACACCCGGACCCTCCCGCCCGGCGGCCGGCTGCCCGCACCGGAGAACGGGGTCGACCTGGTCCTCGTACAGGACGCGCGGGGCCGGACCGTCGCGAGCACCGCCGCCGGCGGCGAGCCCCGGGACATCCCCCGCCTCGACGGGCTGCGCCCCGGGCCCGGACAGGACTCCCGGTCGGCCGTCCTGGCACCCGCGCACCCCGGCGCGCAGCGGCGCGTGGTCGTGGCGGTCGGGGCCCCCGGGCCGCCCGGGGCGCACGACCCGGCCGCCCCGCACACCGTGTACGCGATGACCGTCCTCGGCGACGTCGACGACGCCACCCGCGCCGTCGCGGCCGGGCTGCTCGGCGGGGCGCCCCCGATGATCGCCTTCGCGGCGGCCCTCGCCTGGTGGGCCACCGGGCACGCGCTGCGCCCCGTCACCGCGATCCGCTCCGGGCTGGCCTCGGTCACCGCGAGCGAGCTGGACCGCCGCGTCCCCGACCCGGGCGGCGCCGACGAGATCGCCCAGCTGGCGCGGACCGTCAACGACACCCTCGACCGGCTGGAGCGCTCCGACGCCCGCCAGCGGCAGTTCACCGCCGACGCCTCGCACGAGCTGCGCAACCCGCTGGCCGCCGTCCGCTCCCGGCTGGAGGTGGCCCTGGCGATGGAGCGGCCCGACCGGGCCTCGGTGGCCGCGGCGCTGGCCGACACCGAGCGGCTCCAGCGGATCGCCGCCGACCTGCTGCTCCTGGCCCGCCTCGACGGCGGGCCCGCGCCGCGCCCCGAGCCGGTGGACCTGGCCCTGCTGGCGGCGGAGGACGCGGCGCGCCGGCCCGCGCCCCGGGTGCCGCTGCGGGTGGAGGCGCCGGATCCGGTCCCGGCGCACGGGGACGCGGCCCGGCTGGAGCGGGCCCTGGCCAACCTGGTGGACAACGCCCTGCGGTACGCGCGGGGCGGGGTCGTGGTGCGGGCCGCCGCGCGGGACGGGTGGGCGGTCCTGGAGGTGGCGGACGACGGTCCGGGGATCCCGGAGGCGGACCGGGACCGGGTCTTCGAGCGGTTCGTCCGGCTCGACGCGGACCGGGGCCGGGCCAGCGGCGGCACCGGGCTGGGCCTGGCGATCGCCCGCGAGATCGCACGGGCGCACGGCGGCGGCGTACGCGCGCTGGACGCGCCGGGCGGCGGCGCGCTGCTGGAGCTGCGGATCCCGTCGGGGGGCGGCTGAGGCGCCGCTCTCAGGTTTCCTTCAGCGCCCCTGCGCCAGGATCGACCGGCATGAGCGCGCGACGGAGGAAACCCGGCACCGGTCACCACAGGCGCGGCCCCCGCGGAGCCCGCCCCGGCGGCGGCTCCCCGCGCGGACGCTCCCCGCGCGGCCTCGGCCGCACGCTGCTGGTCACGGCGTGCGCGCTGGCGCTGCTGGCCGCCGGCACCGTCTGGTACGTCTACCGGGAACTGGCGTCGAGCATCGGCAGCTCGAAGGCCTTGGACGGGGCGCAGAAGTCGGCGCACGGCGATGTGAACGTCCTGCTCATCGGCCTGGACAGCCGCCGCGACCAGAACGGCGACCCGCTGCCGGAGGCGGTGCTGGACCAGCTGCACGCGGGGAGCTCCGACATCGGGGGCTACAACGCCAACACCATGATCCTGCTGCACGTGCCGGGTGACGGCGGGCGGGCCAAGGCCTTCTCGATACCCCGGGACGACTTCGTCCCGCTGGCGGGGGCCGCCGGGGGCGGCAAGGACAAGATCAAGAAGGCGTACGGGCTGGCGAAGTCGGCCGAGGAGGAACGGCTCTCCGCGCAGGGGGTGAAGGACCGGCGGCAGCTCGAACGGGAGGGGCGCGAGGCCGGGCGCAAGGCGCAGATCGAAACGGTGCGGAACTTCCTGGGCGTCCCGGTCGATCATTTCGCCGAACTGAACCTGGCCGGCTTCTACCACCTCGCGGACGCGCTGGGCGGCGTCCCGGTGTGCCTGAAGAAGCCGGTGAAGGACCGGTACTCGGGGGCGGACTTCCCGGCGGGCCGGCAGACGCTGAACGGGCGGCAGTCACTGGCGTTCGTACGCCAGCGGCACGGTCTGGACGGGGGCGACCTGGACCGGACCAAGCGGCAGCAGGCCTTCCTGGCGGGGGCCACGCAGAAGCTGGATTCGGCGGGGACCTTCACCGATCCGCTCAAGCTGATCAAGCTGATCGACACGGCGAAACAGGACGTCGTGACGGACGCGGGGTGGGATCTGCTGTCGTTCGTGAAGCAGGCGAAGAACCTGTCCGGCGGCAAAGTGCAATTTTCGACACTCCCCATCGAGGGCTTCGCAAGGAACCATGGGGAGGACATCAACGTCGTAGATGATATGAAGATAAAGCGCCTCATTGCCGAGCAGATCGGTCCCCAGACCGCCACTGCGACCCCGAGTGCACCGGGCGCCGCGTCTCCTTCCTCCCTCCCCTCATCACCCTCATCACCCTCGGCCCCTCCGCCGTCAGGGCCGCGGGCGGAGCCCGAGCCGGAGCCCGACACCATCGACGGCGGCGGCGTCCCGTGCGTGGACTGAGACCGCTGACGACGGCCGGGGCCCGCCGCCGCACCGAAGCGCTCCTGCTGGTGTTCGTCGTCGGCATCGCCGTCTTCGGACACGTGAGCGCGGGCCTGGCCATGAACGGCGAGCTGCCGCAGCACCTCACCAGCTTCGTGCTCAGCATGACCCTGCTCTCCCTGGTGGGACACCTGGGCATCCGCCGCTTCGCGGCGTACGCGGACCCGCTGATCTTCCCGCTCGCCATGCTGCTCACGGGGCTGGGGCTGGTGCTCATCCACCGGCTCGACCAGGGGTACATCGAGCGCTACAACTCCGACGCGAACGCGCCCGGCCAGCTGATGTGGACGGTGGTCGGGGTCGCCGCCTGCCTGCTCGTGGTGGCGCTGCTGCGGGACCACCGGCTGCTCCAGCGGTTCATCTACATCACGATGGCCGTCGCGCTGGTGCTGCTGATCGCGCCGGCGTTCTTCGGGGCGGACACCTACGGCGCGAAGCGCTGGATCATCCTGTTCGGGTTCTCGCTCCAGCCCGGCGAGTTCGTGAAGATCATGATCGCGATCTTCTTCGCGGGCTACCTGGTCATCCACCGCGACTCGCTGGCACTGACCGGCCGGAAGTTCCTGGGCATGCGGCTGCCGCCGATGCGCCAGCTCGGGCCGATCATCACGGTGTGGATCATCTCGCTGCTCGTGCTGGTCTTCGAGCGCGACCTGGGCACCTCGCTGATCTTCTTCGGTGTGTTCGTGGTGATGCTGTACGTGGCCACCGAGCGCACCAGCTGGATCGTCTGCGGCCTGGTCATGGCGGCGGGCGGCGCCTTCGTGGTCGGCTCGACCGAGCCGCACGTCAAGGCGCGCGTGGCGGCCTGGCTCAACCCGCTGTCCTACTACTGGGAGAACCGCCCGCCGGGTGTCACCTCCGACCAGTCGGCGCAGGCCCTGTTCAGCTTCGGCACGGGCGGCGTCTCGGGGACGGGCCTGGGGATGGGCCACCCCGAGCTGATCAAGTTCGCGGGGCGCAGCGACTTCATCCTGACGACGGTGGGCGAGGAGCTCGGCCTGGCGGGGGTCATGGCCGTACTGCTGCTGTACGCGCTCCTCGCGCAGCGGGGCCTGCGGATGGCGCTGGCCGCGCGGGACCCGTTCGGCAAGCTGCTGGCGGTGGGCCTCGCGTCGGCGCTGGCGCTCCAGGTCTTCGTGGTCGCGGGCGGCGTCACGGGCCTGATCCCCCTGACCGGCAAGGCCCTGCCCTTCCTGGCGAAGGGCGGCTCGTCCCTCCTGGCCAACTGGATCATGATCGCCCTCCTGCTCCGCATCAGCGACAGCGCGGAACGCCAACGCGAGGCGGACGCGAGAGGCCCGGCGGAGACGACGATCACCCCGGTGGTGGGGGCGGGGGTGCGGTAGGGGTACGGCTACGGCTACGGGGCTCGGCGGGCCCCCCGTGGGAGGGCGTACGGGGCTCGGTGCGGGCCCGCCATCACCCCCGCGAGGGGCCGGGCGCCGGGCGGTGGCTGCCCACCCGCCGCCCGGGGGTGTGGGTGGGGCGGGGGTGGCACGGTGCGGCGGGGGCGGGTGAGGGCGGGACCTGGGCCGACCGTTCTCAGGGAGGGTTGGGGGTTTCCCGCCAGTCTCATCGTCCTTCCGCGTCGGGCCGGTCAGTCAAGAGCGCTCCTTCGTCGCGTCGCTACGCGATTTCGCTGCGCTCCACTCTTGACAGCCCGACCCGCCACGAAATGCCGAAGACTGCCGGGAACCCCCCAAAGGAACGGGACGGACGTTCCTTGGACATGCGCCCGTATCAGCGCCGAGTCGGGGTCGTCGGGACACGGCAGACCACACACCCGGCCCCCGACGACCGCAATCGGAGCCTGGGGCCAGCCCACGCACCAGATCGCTACGCGCTCCTCATTTCTCAGCGTCCGACGGCCGTCGGGGGTTGCTACCCGCCCCAAAAGCCAACGAGATCGGCATCCGGGACCGGTGGGCGCAGCAGATCGCTACGCGCTGCCCATATTCCGGCGTCCGGCGGCCGTCTGGGGCTGGTCATAGGCGGGGGGACGTTGGCGAGGTGGCAGCACAGCGAGTGCGTACGTGACCTCGCCGACCGGCTTTACGGCTGGGCCGCGCTCCTCAGTGCGCTGACCCGTTGAACTCGGCGATCTGGCCGGGGAGATCGAGGAGACTGCCGACCCGGAAGGTCGGCAGCTCCACTGCCTCGGTCGTCTCCCACTGGATGGTGGCCCAGGGGCCCCGCCGGATCAGGGCGCTGTGCATGCCCGCGGCGACGGCGGGGCGCAGGTCGTTGTCGACCCGGTCGCCGACGTAGAGGATCTCCTCCGGCGCGAAGGGCACGGCCTTCGCGACGCGGACGAAGAACTCGGGGTCGGGCTTGCTGGCCCCCCAGTCGTCCGACGTGCCGATCAGGTCCACGTCCGAGGAGAACAGGTTCCGGAGGATCCCGCCGGCACGGACGGTCTGGTTGCCGGCGATGCCCAGCCACAGCCCATCGGTCCGAAGTCGTGCCAGCGCGGGACGCACGTCCGGGTACAGGTCACCCTCGTCGAAGTGCTCGGGCTGCCCGGCTGCGGCACGCGCCTCGCGCTGCTCGTACAGGTCGAACCCGGGCCTGAAGGCCTGGAACGTTTCGCGGTAGTCGCGCCCCTGCGCGATGACGGCACCGAACAAGGCGGCGAAGGTGTGGCGCGGCACGCCGAGCCAGTCGGCCCACGTCCCGTACTCCCGCGTCTCGTCCACCAGGCACTCGCCGACGTCGAAGACCACAGCGCGAATCGTCATGCGGGCAGACTAACCCTTGAACTCCCGCCTGTTTTGCGTGATTTGACTGCGCTGAGATCGCGATACCCGCACCTGGAACCAGCTGAGGAGCCCCGCATGACGCTCGAACTCGTGCACCATGACCACTCCACGGCCAAGGCCATACGCCAGACCCTCATCGACGTGCACGCCGAGGTCTACGCGGACCAGAAGGACGACCCTTTCGTCCAGCGCTTCCCGTGGTTCGTCGACCACTGGGGCGGCAACCCCGGCTTCACCTGCGTCATTGGCTATGAGCAGGGCGAACCCGTCGGCTACCCAGCAGCCCTTCCCCGACAGCCCTCTGTACGCCGTCATGCTCCGCACCCTGCACGGCTGAACTCGGCGATCAGGCCTTGAGGCCCTCCAAGCCGGCCGCGACCAGCAGCGGGGTGAACTCCACGACGCTGTGCGTGGCGACACCCGCGAGGACGTACGGATCGGTCGCGAGGAGTCGGTCGAGCTCTTCGGCGGGCATGCCCGGGGCGAGGTACACGCCACCGACCAGAGGCACCCGGCCCCCAGCCCCCGGCAACTCGACGATGCCCAGGCCTTGTTAGCTGTTTAGCTAATGAGCTAAGTTGCGAGCATGACGGAAGCTCAGGACGAGGCGGGGGCCTTCCGCGCCCTCGCCGACCCGACGAGGCGGCAGATCCTTGAAGACCTCAGGGGCGGCGAGCTCGCCGCCGGGGAGATCGCGGCCAGGTTCTCGATCAGCGCGCCCTCCATCTCGCGCCACCTCGGCGTGCTCAAGGGTGCCGGGCTGGTGACCGAGCGACGGGAGGGGAACCGGATCCTCTACGCGCTCGCCGAGGACCGTCTGGCCACCTCCGTCGGCCGGTTCCTCAGCGCCGTATGCCCTGAACAGATCGTGCTCCGCCACACCAAATGGCGCCCCGGGGCGCAGAGCGAGGGATCATGAAGCAGCCGGCCATGTCCAGCGTCATCGAACGGCGCCTCCTGGTGAACTACCGGGTCGCCCCGGAAACGGCGGCGCGTCTGCTGCCCGAGCCGCTGCGCCCGCAGTTGGTGAACGGCTACGCCGTCGCGGGCATCTGCCTGCTCCGCCTGGGCGGCGTCCGGCCCACCTGGGCCCCCGCCGCCGTCGGCATGCGCAGCGAGAACGTGGCCCATCGCATCGCCGTCGAATGGGACGGACCGGACGGCGTGGAGACCGGCGTCTACATCCCCCGGCGCGACACCGCCTCCCGGCTCAACGCCTGGGCCGGCGGCCGTCTCTTCCCCGGCGAACACGGCCGCGCGGACTTCGAGGTGGACGAGACGCCCGACCGGATGCGCGTCGCACTGGCGACGCACGACGGCGACACCCAGGTCGACGTGACCGTCGAACTGTCCGACGAGCTCCGGGGCAGCGAGCTCTTCGCCGACCTCGCCGAGGCCTCCCGCTTCTTCCAGCAGGGATCGAAGGGCCTCTCCCCCACCAGCACCGGCCACCACCTGGAGGGCATGCGGCTGAGCACCGACGCCTGGCACGTGGAAGCCGGCCGCGCCGTCTCCGCCACCTCGTCGTTCTTCGACGACCCGAACCACTTCCCCCCGGGAACCGCCACCCTGGACTGCGCCCTGGTCATGCGCGACGTCCCCGCCACCTGGCAGCCACTGCCGCCCATGACTTCCGAGCAGCCCGTTCAACTCGCTGGCTGAAGAGCCCAGTTCTCCCACCTTCCGGTGCGGACAGCGCCTGATGGGGTCCTGTTCGCCATTTGGTGCAGGTAGCAACCCCAGACGGCTGCCGGACGCTGAGACTTGGGCAGCGCGTAGCGATCTGCCGCGCCTATCGGCCCCGGATGCCGTCCTGATTGGCATTTCGTGCGGGTAGCGGCCCCGGACGGCCGTCGGACGCTGAGACGAGCGAAGCGCGTAGCGATCTGATGCGTGGGGCGGCCCCAGGCGCCGATTACGGTCGTCGGAGCCCGATGTCTGGTCTGCCGTGTCCCGACGACCCCGACTCATCGCCGATCCCGCCGCATGTCCAAGGAACGTCCGTCCCGTTCCTTTGGGGGGTTCCCGGCAGTCTTCGGCTTTTCGTGGCGGGACGGGCTGTCAAGAGTGGAGCGCAGCGACATCGCGAAGCGACGCGACGAAGGAGCGCTCTTGACTGACCGGCCCGACGCGGAAGGACGATGAGACTGGCGGGAAACCCCCAACCCTCCCTGAGACCGCCCAGGTCAAGTCCCGACCCTCACCCCGCCCCGCGCCCCGCGCCCCTACAGGTAGTCCTCCAGCCGTCCCACCTTGTACCCCTGCTCCTGTATGTGCTGGAGCATCCGGGTGACCATGTGGATCTCCGTCGCGCCCTTGAGTTCCGACGGGCCGCGGAAGTGGGCCAGGATGATGTCGCCGGGTTTCAGGGCCGAGCCCTCGGCGTACTGGAAGTCGTTTATCTGCATCGACGCCCGCCACAGCACGACCGTGTTGATGCCGCACTCCGAGGCGGCCTTCAGGGTGTCGTCGTTGTAGTTGCCGAACGGCGGGCGGAAGAGAACGGGCCGCTTGCCGAAGCGCTTCTCCAGGCGCTCCTGCTGGCCGCATATCTCCTTCTTCTGCGCCGCGAACGCCAGCGTGCGCATGTTGGGGTGCGTCAGCGTGTGGTTGTTCACCGTGCTGTTCGAGCCGTTGTCGCGGAGCTTCTCGAAGTAGCCGTAGTCCGACGACGCCACGTTGTCCGTCAGGAACATGCTGATCGGCAGCTTCAGGTCGGCCGCCATCTTCAGGAACTCGGGGTCCTTCTCCGCGCCGTCGTCGAAGGTCAGGAAGACGACCTTGTCGTTCGGGGCCACGGGTATTCGGTCCACCACCACCGGCTTGCCCGGCCCCGCCGCCTTGGGGAGCTGGGGCTTCTGCGCGGGCTTCGGGGCGTACTGGAGCGGGGCGGTCAGCCCCCACTTGCGGTACGCCTCGTCCCCCGGGGTGCCTGCCTGTGCGGAGGGGGCCGCGGAGGTCCGGGCGGACGGGGAGGCCGACGGGCTCCCCGACTGTCCGGCCTTGCGGCCCAGCCGCTCGATGGGATCCACGCTGTTCCCGCATCCCGACAGGGACAGCGCGAGCGCGCCGGCCGTCAGCGTCCCGGCCACCAGCCGACGCGCGTACTTCACAGGTAATCCTCCAGGCGGGCCACGGCATACCCCTTGTCCGTGACGGTCTTCATGACATGACGGATCATGTCAGGCATGGTGCCCTTCCAGTCCTCACGACCCCGGAAGTGCGTGAGGATGATGTCCCCGGGGTGCAGGTCCCTGTCCCATTCACGGTAGTCCATCCGGTTCGGGAAGGCCTCCGCGTTCCACAGGGGGACCGCCTTGATTCCACAGGACTTCGCCGCGCGCAGGGTGTCCTGGTTGTAGTTGCCGTACGGGGGCCGGAAGAGCTGGGGCCGCTTGCCGAACTGCTTCTGGATCGTGTCCTGCTGCCCGCAGATCTCCTCGTGCTGCTGCTCGTAGTTGAGGCCGGGCATGTAGCGGTGGTTGAGGGTGTGGTTGTTCAGGGTGACTCCGGCGGCCTGCATCTCCTTGAAGTACGGGTAGTTGTCCCGTACCAGGTAGTCGCTGAGGAACGCCGTGTACGGGAGCTTCAGCTCCTGCATCATCCGGATGAACTCGGGGTCCTTCTCCGCGCCGTCGTCGACGGTCAGGAAGACCACCTTGTCCTCGGTCGGGACCGTGGTGAAGACCGGGGGCAGCTCGTCCTGGCCCTCGACCTCGAAGCCCTCGCGGGTGGTGATCTCGGGCTTCGTCTTGGGCCCGGCCGGGGCCATGAGCGGGGTCTTGGCCAGCCCCCACTTCTTCGCCATGACGGCGCGGGCCGCCTGGGCGGCCTTGAGCTGCTCGGCGGAGTTGGCGAGGGCGCCGGCCGCGCCGGAGCCGGCCTCGGCGGCGGGGCGGTCCGGCTTGCCCTTGACCGGAGCGGCCGTGTCCGCGGCTCCGCACCCCGTGCCCAGGGCGGCGACCAGCAGCGCTGCCGCGGCCACCCCGTACCGGCCGCGCGGGCGTGCCGCGGACCGGTGACCAAACTGCGTGGGATTTCCCTTTTGTCCTACTAGCTGCATAGCTGCGGATCCTTGCACCACACGGCCCGGCTCCCCGGTCGACACCACGGCCGGAGCCCTCCCTTCCACCGACTGGCCGACAATGGAGCCGTGACTCCCGAAGACTTCTCCGCGCTCCTCACCCCCGAGGGCCGCGCGCTCCTCGACTCGCTCCGCGACTACGACCCCGCCCAGGAGCTGGCCGTGGCCACCCGGCTGCGCCGCGAGCACCCCGCCGCGCTGGTGTCGGCCGCGCTGGGGCAGGCCCGGCTGCGGCAGCGGGCGGTGGCGAAGTTCGGGGCCGAGGACGCGTTCCGGATGTTCTTCACCCCCGGCGGCGGCGAGATGGCCACCCGGGCGTCGGTGGCCTCGTACCGGGCCGAACGCCTCGCCGGCCTGGGCGTACGGAGCGTCGCGGACCTGTGCTGCGGGATCGGCGGGGACGCGCTGGCGCTGGCGCGGCGCGGGATCCGGGTGCTGGCGGTGGACCTCGACCCGCTGACGGTGGCCGTGGCGCGGGCCAACGCGGAGGCGCTGGGGCTGGCGGACCTGATCGAGGTCCGGGAGGCGGACGTGACGACCGTCGACGTCTCCTCGTACGAGGCCGTCTTCATCGACCCGGCGCGGCGCGGCGGGCGCGGGCGGATCTTCGACCCGGAGTCGTACTCGCCGCCGCTGTCGTGGGCGGTCGGGGCGGCGCGGGCCGCGAAGTACGCCGCCATCAAGATCGCGCCCGGGATCCCGCACGAGGCGGTGCCGGCGGAGGCCGAGGCGGAGTGGATCTCGGACCACGGGGACGTGAAGGAGGCCGTGCTGTGGTTCGGCACCGCCCCCGGGACGGTACGGGCCACCCTGCTGCCGGGGCCGGTCGGGCTGCACACCGCCGAGCCGCTGCCGGATCCGCAGGCGGGGCCGGTGGGGCGCTGGCTGTACGAGCCGGACGGGGCGGTGATCCGGGCGCACCTGGTGGCGGAGGTGGCGCGGGACCTGGGCGGGCGGCTGATCGACCCGACGATCGCGTACATCACGGCCGACGAGCTGCGGGCGACGCCGTACGCGACGGCCTACGAGATCACGGACGTGCTGCCGTTCGGGCTGAAGAAGCTGAAGGCGCTGCTGCGGGAGCGGGAGGTGGGAGTGCTGACGGTGAAGAAGCGGGGGTCGGCGATCGAGCCGGAGGAACTGCGGCGGAAGGTGAAGCCGTCGGGGCCGAATGCGGCGACGGTGTTCCTCACGCGGGTGGCCGGGGGGCCGGCGATGCTGATCGGCTCGCCGGTGGCCTGAGGGGGCGCGGGGTGCCGCCGCCCCGGACCCCGCCCGGGTGCGGCGCCGTCGCGCGAGCGGCCCCGGGCTTCGCCCGGGCTTTCGGGGCTCCGCCCCGGACCCCGCGCCTCAAACGCCGGCGAGGCTGGAGTTGCCCGCGAGGCTGGAGTTCGCCGGCCTTGCCGGGGTGTGGGCCGTCCGTCGGGGTGTGGGGCCGGTGGGCGGGAGGGGCGCCGCCGCGCCGCCCCGGGCCCTTCGGGCGCGGAGGGACCAGCTGTAGTGGGTGGCGGCCTTGGCGAGGCCCAGGAGGGCGGTGATCCACAGGATCATGCCCAGGCCCATGAAGTAGCCGATCTGCCCCACCGTGTCCGTGCCCGGACGGGCCCCCGCCGCCGAGGTGAAGGCCGTCCAGAGGCCGAGGGCGCCCAGGGCCAGCGAGGCCAGCAGCCACACCAGGATCCGCACCGGGGCCCGCAGCCCCGTGTCCGCCCCGGGGTCCCGGTCCTCGACGGCCCACGCGCACAGCAGCCGGTGCACCCGGCGCTCCTGCCGGGCGCCCCGGACGAAGTACCGCCCGGCCGGCACCAGCACCGCGAGGCCCATCAGGGCGAAGACGACGGCGAAGGCGTACTCCGCGCCCGTGCCGGACTCGAAGGTCATCACGGCCGTGCTGACGAAGGTCCAGCCGAGCGCGAAGACCGCCGCGGTCAGCCAGAGCAGGACCAGCCGCCCCAGGCCCAGGGTGCGGCGGCTCAGGTCCGCGAGGAAGCGCGCGCGGTCGGCCCGTACGGCGCCTTCGTCCAGCCACTCGCGCAGGTGCGCGGGCGGCGGCGGGGGCGGCAGGTCACGGCGGCTAGGCATGCGCACGACCCTAGCGGCGGCCCGTAGAGCTTCACCGCAGCACGCCTCGACCCGCGCTCAGCCGCCCGGCGTGACCTCGACGGACTCGAAGCGCCAGCGGTGCACGGCCCGGGTGATCAGGTCCGCGGCGGGCTCCGGCAGCTCGGGCAGGTCCGCCTGCGGGCCGCCCTCCGGGGTCTCCCACCAGGTGATCACGAGCACCCGGTCCTGCGGGGCCCGCAGCACCTCGCGGCGCAGCGGCTCCCGGGCCAGGACCTGGGCGCGCGCCCACTCCAGCAGCTCGTTGCCCCGGCCGTCGACGGCCCGGGCCTCCCACATCAGCGCGACGACGGCGTTCACGAGTAGAGGTTGTCCTTGCTCAGCTCGTGCACGTGGTCGTGCGAATGCGAATGCGCGTGGTCGTGGTCGTGGTCGTGGTCGTGCGAGGTCCCCGGGACGTGCGGGTCCGTGACCGGGAGGGAGGAGTCCGCCGACAGGTCCCAGTCCGAGGCCGGACGGTTCCGCTTGACCATCTCCGCGCCCAGGGCCGCGACCATCGCGCCGTTGTCGGTGCACAGCTTGGGCCGGGGCACGCGCAGGATGATCCCCGCGTCGTCACACCGCTCCTGCGCCAGCGAACGCAGCCGGGAGTTGGCCGCCACGCCGCCGCCGATCATCAGGTGGTCCACGCCCTCGTCCTTGCAGGCGCGGATCGCCTTGCGCGTCAGCACGTCCACCACGGCCTCCTGGAAGGACGCCGCCACATCGCGCACCGGCACCTCCTCGCCCGCGTTCCGCTTCGCCTCGATCCAGCGGGCCACGGCCGTCTTGAGGCCGGAGAAGGAGAAGTCGTACGCGGGGTCGCGCGACCCCGTGAGCCCGCGCGGGAAGTGGATGGCCTTGGGGTCGCCCTCCTTCGCCAGCCGGTCGATGACCGGGCCGCCGGGGAAGCCCAGCTGGAGCACGCGGGCGATCTTGTCGAAGGCCTCGCCGGCCGCGTCGTCGATGGTCGCGCCGAGCGGCCGTACGTCGCTGGTGATGTCCGGGGCGAGGAGCAGCGAGGAGTGGCCGCCGGAGACCAGCAGGGCCATGGTCGGCTCGGGCAGCGGGCCGTGCTCCAGCTGGTCGACGCAGATGTGCGAGGCGAGGTGGTTGACCCCGTAGAGCGGCTTGCCCAGCGCGTACGCGTACGCCTTGGCGGCCGAGACGCCGACGAGCAGCGCGCCCGCGAGGCCGGGACCGGCGGTGACGGCGATGCCGTCGAGGTCGCGGGCGCTGACGCCGGCTTCCTTCAGGGCGCGCTCGATGGTCGGGACCATGGCCTCCAGGTGGGCCCGGGAGGCGACCTCGGGGACGACTCCGCCGAAGCGGGCGTGCTCGTCGACGCTGGAGGCGATCGCGTCGGCGAGCAGGGTGGTGCCGCGGACGATGCCGACGCCGGTCTCGTCGCAGGAGGTCTCGATGCCGAGGACGAGCGGTTCGTCAGCCATGGGTCTCACTGCTCTCAGGGTGTTCGGGGGTCTCGGTGTTCGGGGTGGCGGGGGCGGCCGTCCGGGCCGGGTCCGTCAGGCGCATCACCAGCGCGTCGACGTTCCCCGGCTGGTAGTAGCCGCGCCGGAAGCCGATCGGCTCGAAGCCGAAGCGCTCGTAGAGCCGCTGGGCGCGGGTGTTGTCCACCCGGACCTCCAGCAGCACCTCGGCGCATTCGAAGTCGGTCGCGGCGCGCAGCAGCTCGGTGAGCAGCCGGGCGCCGAGTCCGGTGCCCCACTGGTCCTTGGCCGCCGCGATGGTCTGTACGTCGCCCAGGTCGCCGGAGGCCGCGAGTCCGGCGTAGCCGACCAGGCGGCCGGAGGCAGGGTCTTCCGCGACGACGTAGCGGCGGCTGGCGTGCGGGCCGCGCGCGTGGGCGAGCTCGGACCAGAACATCCCGGCCGACCAGGCGTCCTCGGGGAAGAGCTCGTGCTCCAGTTCCAGCACCGGTGCGATGTCCCACCAGCGCATCTCGCGGAGCACCGCGGTCGGGGCCGTCACTGCGGGGTGACCACCTTGTAGTTCTTCGGCACCTGGGCGTCGGGGCGGCGCAGGTAGAGGGGGGCCGGGGGCACGCCGTCGGCGTTCTCGAACGGGATGCCCGCCGCGAGGCGCTCGGCGGCCAGGGCGGCCAGGGCGGCGGCCGACTGGTGCTCGGGGTCGCGGGCGTCGGGGAAGACCTCGGGGTAGAGGCGGGCGCCCTGGCCGACCGAGGGGAGGCCGGCGACCTGCTCGGCGATGTCGGCCGGGCGGTCGACGGCGGGCTCGCCGACGCGGGTGCGCGGGTCCTCGTAACGCGCCCAGTAGACCTCCTTGCGCCGCGCGTCGGTGGCGACGGTGAAGGGGCCCTCGATCCCGGCGGCGCCCGCGGCGTACGCGAGCCCGTCGAGGGTGCACAGGCCGTGCACGGGGACGCCGAGGACGGCGGCGAAGGAGGCGGCGGTGACGAGGCCGACGCGCAGCCCGGTGTAGGGGCCGGGTCCGACGCCGACGACGATGCCGGTGAGGGCTTCGAGCTTCACCCCGGCATCGGCGAGGACCCGGTCCACGGACGGGAGCAGGAGCTCCCCGTGGCGGCGGGCGTCGACCTGGTGGGACCTGGCCAGGACGGACTCCCCGTCGTGCAGGGCGACGGTGACGGCGGGCGTGGCGGTATCTACGGCGAGCAAGAGCACGCGAACAGCCTACGACTCCCCGGCCCCCGGGCCTTGCGGCCGGTCGGAGCGGGGCCCGGCTGCTACCTTTCGACCGGGAGTACGACGCGGCGGCGGGCAGCAACGGCGCCGCGGGACAGCGGGATCCGGAACGCGCAGGCGCGGAGAGGTGGAGCAAGGTGGCACGCAGCAGCTCGGGAATCGTGGCCGGGCTCACCGTGGCGGCGATCGCCGCCATCGGCTTCCTCGGCTACCAGGCGCACGCGACCGCCCCCGCGCACCCCGCGAAGCCCGCCGCGCAGGCCCCGGCGAACCCGCAGAACCAGCCTCCGGCGCAGCAGGAGGCGGCGAAGCCGGCGGTGCTGCCGGCCGAGTCGGGCAGCGGGCAGCGGGTGGTGTACTCGGTGTCGCAGAAGCGGGTCTGGCTGGTCACGGAGGACGGCAAGGAGCCGAAGACCTTCACGGTGGTGCCGAGCACGGTGCACCCGGCCCCGGGCTCCTACCTCGTCAACTCGCGGGCGGGCACGGTCACCGGCTCGGACGGGGTGCCGATCGAGCACGTCGTCCGGTTCGCCAACAGCACCGAGGGCATCGCGATCGGGTTCAGCGCCCGCGCGGACGGCGCGCTGCCGCAGCCTGACCCGGCGAAGAAGACGGGCGGCATCCGGATGTCTCGTGCGGACGGGGACGCCATGTGGGCGTTCGCGCTCTACAACTCGAAGATCGTCGTCGTCCAGTAGGGCTTCCCGGGCTCCCGGGCAGATTTTTCACCCGTACGGAGGACCGCGCGCGGTCTCCCGCGAGGTTTCAGGCCGCTTCCGGCTCCGCGGAGGCGGCCTGTTCCGCGTCCGGCGCGTCCTCGGCGGCGGGGTCCCGGGGGCCGGGTTCCGAGCGTGCGGGCGGCGTGGACACCGCGGTGGCGGCCACGCCCGCCGCGAGCAGGGCCCGCATGGACACGACGGGCGCTCGCTCTGCTCCTGCTGCCGACATGGCTGCCTCCTGGGACCCCGGGACGCCGAACTTAGGTACACCTAACCAGCGCTCGGTACCATGTCATCACGCGGGCCCGCACCGGCGCAACGTTTTCCCGACGAGTTGTCGGTACCTCGTGGGTGAATCGGCCGGACCGGTGGCACACCGGCCCCGCTACGCGCCCGGGTACAGCCCCGCCAGCTCCGGCCCGGCCTGCGCCCACCGCGCGCCGACTCCGCGCAGCGCGACCTCGCGGACGTCGTCCATGACCTCCTCGTGGCCGACCGCACGGCCGATGACCACGTGCAGCCGGTCGTCGGAGAGCTCCTCGACCTTGCCGTCGCCCCACTCCACGACGACCACGGACTCGGGCAGCGAGACGTCGAGGTCCAGGTCCTCCATCTCGTCCAGCCCGCCGCCGAGCCGGTACGCGTCCACGTGCACCAGCGGCGGCCCGTCGCCCAGGGACGGGTGCACCCGGGCGATCACGAAGGTCGGCGAGGTCACGGCCCCGCGCACGCCCAGCCCCTCCCCCAGCCCCCGGGTCAGGGTGGTCTTGCCCGCGCCGAGCTCACCGGTCAGCAGGACCAGGTCGCCGGGGCGCAGCAGGCCGGCGATCCGGCGGCCCAGCTCCTGCATGGAGGCGGGCGAGTCGACGGTGATCAGGGTCTCGGCGGCGGCCTCGGCCAGGGCCTCAGCGGCCGGGCTGCGCGGCGCTTCCCGCTGTACGTCTTCCATGCGCCCCAACGTTAGTCGGTGCGGGGACGGCTCCGGCGCGGGCCAGCAGCCCGGTGAGCAGCCCCGTCACGATCTCGGGGCGCTCCAGCATCATCAGGTGCCCGGTCTCCTCCAGGACCACCAGCTCGGCGGCCGGGAGCTGCTCCTTGATCGCCACGCTGTGGGCGGCCGGGGTGATCATGTCCCGGTCCCCGGCGACGACGGTGACCGGCAGGTCGGCGAACCGCTGGAGGGCGGCGCTCTTGTCGTGGGTCTGGAAGGCCGGGTAGAACTCGGCGACCACGTCGATCGGGGTGGCCTCGATCAGCCGCTCGGCGAAGCGCGCGACGCCCGGGTCCACCTCGCGGGAGCCGAACGAGTAGAGCTTGATCATGCCGGCGAAGAGGTCGGCGGTGGCCCGGCGACCCCGCTCCACCAGCTCCACCTGGGAGCCGAGGGCCTTGAGCACGCCCGGCAGGATGCGGCGCACGGCGCCCTGCCCGATGGACGGCAGCCCGTACGTCACCTCGTCGAGCCGCCCGCTGGACGTGCCGACCAGGGCCACCCCGAGCACCCGCTCGCGCACCAGCTCGGGGAACTGCTCGGCGAGGGCCATGACGGTCATGCCGCCCATGGAGTGGCCGACGAGGACGAGCGGGCCCTCGGGCGCGGCCGCGTCGATGACGGCCTTGAGGTCGCGGCCGAGCTGCTCGATGGTGACGGGCTCGCCGTCGGCCTGGGCGAGGCCGCGGGCGCTGCGGCCGTGGCTGCGCTGGTCCCAGTAGACGGAGCGGACGACTCCGCGCAGGGCGGCGCGCTGGAAGTGCCAGGAGTCCTGACTGAGGCAGTAGCCGTGGCAGAAGACGACGGTGGCCGGGGCGGGGCCCTTGCGGCGCGGCCTGCGCCTGCCGCCGCCCGGGGAGGCCTGGTCCGGTCCGTCGACGTCGTCGACCTCGTAGTGGAGCTCGGTGCCGTCCTCGGCCCGGCAGGTGCCCTCGGTGCCGCGCAGGGAGCCGTAGTCCCCGGCGGCGTCCAGCGCGAGGCGCGCCTTGCGGCGGATGCCCCGGCCCACGGTGATCCGCTCGACGGCGACACCGGCCGCGGCGCCCGCGGCTATGACACCGATGGCGGCGCCGGCCCAGCCGGCCTTGCGCCAGTTCTCGCTCACGACCCGATCCCGCTCACGACGTCGCCGTCCTCACTCAGCCTCAGCCGCCGAGGTAGACCCGGGGCACCCGACCTCCGATACGGGTGACGATCTCATACGCGATCGTATGCGCCGCTTGAGCCCAGTCCTCGGCGGTCGGCTCGCCGCGCTCGGCGTCGCCGAGGATGACGGCCTCGTCGCCCGCCTCGGCGAGGTCGTCGCCGAGGTCCACGACGAACTGGTCCATGGCGATCCGGCCGGCGGCCCGCCGGATCTTCCCGGCGACGAGCACGGGCCCGCGGCCGGAGGCGTTGCGCGGGATGCCGTCGGCGTAGCCGGCGGGGACGAGCGCGAGGTGCGTCTCGGACTCGGTGACGTAGTGGTGGCCGTAGCTCACGCCGTGGCCGGCGGGGACGGTCTTGACCAGCGCGAGGGAGGCCCGCAGGGTCATCGCGGGCCGCAGGCCGAGCTGGGCGGGGGTGCCGAGCTCGGGGGACGGCGAGACGCCGTAGACGGCCAGTCCGGTGCGGACGAGGTCGAAGTGGGTCTCGGGGAGGGTGAGCGTCGCGGGCGAGTTGGCGATGTGCCGGACCTCGGGGTCGACGCCCTCCTTCTCCGCGTAGGCCAGCATGTCGCGGAAGGCGTCGAGCTGGAGCCGGATCGAGGGGTGGCCGGGCTCGTCGGCGCAGGCGAAGTGCGACCAGACGCCGGTGACCTGGACGGTGCCCTCGGCCTGCGCGGCGACGGCCGCGCCGACGAGTTCGGCCCAGTCGGCGGGCTGGCAGCCGTTGCGGCCGAGGCCGGTGTCGGCCTTGAGCTGGATCCGGGCGGTACGGCCGGCCGCGCGGGCGGCCGCGCGGACCTCGTCCAGCGCCCACATGCCGCTGACGGAGACGTCGATGTCGGCCTCGACGGCCTCCCGCCAGGGACCGCCGGGGGTCCACAGCCAGCACATGATCCGCCCCTGGATCCCGGCGGCGCGCAGCTCCAGCGCCTCCTCGGGGGTGGCGGTGCCGAGCCATTCGGCCCCGGCCTCCTGGGCCGCACGGGCGCACGGGACGGCGCCGTGCCCGTAGGCGTTCGACTTGACGACGGCCATCAGTGCGGACCGGGGCGCCCGTGCGCGCAGTGCGCGCACGTTCGCCCGTACCGCGTCAAGATCGATCTCGGCGTACACGCGCATCGGTGTCTCGTTCATCGCCCACAGTCTCTCAGAACCCACCCCACCCGGCCCCGCCGCACCCACCGGCCCGCCCACCCGGCCCCGCCGCGCCCCGGCCCCTCCCAGCCCCGCCGGCGTTCGACCCTCCGGCTCCACGGGCGGGGTCAAGGACGGCCTCGCGGTGCTGGCGCGGATCCTGCCGCACGCCGTCGACCAGATCCGGGGC
>NZ_JBFBGN010000041.1:0-53351 GCF_040684675.1 Streptomyces sp. NPDC089915
CCAGTACGCGGGCTTCCGCCCGGCACGCCGAGAGCACGCACCAGACGCCGCGGGGCCGCCCTTCGGGCGACGACGGGAGTTTGACGACAGGCCCTGGCCCCGGCCGCGCCCAGCAGGGCCAGGGCGGCGGCCGCGTACACGGCGGCGAGCACGGTGGCGGCGCTCCCGCGCGGCAGCCACGGGGACAGCGCCCCCGGGACCGCCGCCCACGGCCAGAGCCGGGCCGCCGTGCCCAGCCCGGCCGGGTCGATCAGGCGCAGGCCGGCGGGGACGGCGTAGAGCATCCCCAGGGCGACGATCAGGTTCACGAGCACGGTCACGGCCCACCCCTTTGAACACGTTCAAGTCCGACGGTCGTCACTCTAGGCCCTTTCTTGAACGTGTTCAATGCGTGCTCGGCGCGCATCTGCCGGAACTCCGGTTGCGGCCCCGGGAAGGATGCGGCAGACAAGAGAGGAGCAACCGGGGCGAAAAGGGAGATCCAGCGTGAACGACGTGTACGACGTGCCCGCACCGACACCCCGTCAGGCGCCGCGCCGTCATGTACCGGCAGGAGCCGCCGTCTTGGCACTGCTCGGTCTGATCGCCGCGGGCTGCGGCGCCCAGGAGCCCGAGCAGACCAAGGGCGCCGCGGCCGAGAGCCAGGAGGTCACCCTCCTGCCGGTGGGTGCCGCCGGACCCGACCCCTTCACCGCCTCGACGGCCACCGCCGAGTCGGCCCCCGTCCAGCCCCCGGTGCCGAACAAGAGCGGCCAGGGCATCCGCACGGTCGGGGCCGCCACCCCCGGCCTGTACGGCGGGACGAACCGGCTCGGCAGCTGCGACGTCGAGCGCCAGGCGGCCCACCTCACCGCCGACGACGCCAAGGCCCGCGCCTTCGCCCAGGCCACCGGCGTCCAGCAGGAGAAGATCCCGGAGTTCCTGCGGGGCCTGACCCCCGTCGTCCTGCGGGCCGACACCCGGATCACCAACCACGGCTTCCGCGACGGCCGCGCCGACGGCTACCAGGCCGTCCTCCAGGCCGGAACGGCCGTCCTCGTGGACGACCACGGCATGCCCAGGGTCCGCTGCGGCTGCGGGAACCCGCTGGCCGCGCCCCGCTCCGCCAAGGGGAACCCGGTGCTCAAGGGGGACCAGTGGAACGGCTACCGGCCCAACCAGGTGATCGTCATCGAGCCCACCATCCAGCCGATCAAGAGGCTGGTGATCGTCAACGTCGCCGACAACACCTGGATCGAACGCAAGGCCGGGGACGACGGCGCCCAGGACAAGACGCCGAAGACCCCGCCCCCCTACGACCCGGCCGACGGCATCCCCAACGCGCCCGCGACCCCGCCGGACGACCCCGCCGACCCGTGCGCCACCGCCGGCCCCCACGGCCCCTCCCGCACCGTCCCGCCCGCGACCCCCTCCGCGCCGCCGTCCGGCCCGCCCGACCTCGCGGAGACGGCCCCGCCGCTGGACGTGACCCCGGACGCCGGGGGGCGGCAGCTGCCGGAGACGGCCCCGCCCCTCGACCTGCCCGGGCAGGCGGCCCCCATGGGCGCCCGCACCGACACCGCACCCCTGGACGCGCCCCCCGCCGCCGGCCCGCCGGGAGCACAGGCGGCCCCCGTGGACGAGCAGCTGCCGGTCCCCGGTGCCCAGGCCCCCGTGGACGAGCAGCTGCCGGTCCCCGGGACCCAGGGCCCGGTGGACGAGCGGTTCCCCGTCCCCGGAGCGCCCGTGGACGAGAAGCTGCCCGTCCCCGGCGCCCCCGTGGACGAGCGGTTCCCGGTCCCCGCGGACCCCGGCCGGCCGGGGGAGGAGGGCCGTCCGGGACCGCCGTCCGCCACCGGCCCCACGCCCGCCCCCTGCCCGTCCGACACGGACACGGGCACGGGCACCGGGACCGCCACCCCGGGCCGGCCGACCGCACCGCAGGAGCCGCCCGCCAGCTCGCCCGGGGACGTCCCGAGCGGCGCCACCACCCCCGGCCTGCCCCCGTCCACCACCCCCGGCGACCCCTTCTCGGAGGCCCCCCTCGCGCCCGTCCCCGCCGAACCGGGGCTGACCCCGGACCCGGCCGCGCCCTCCGACCCCTTCGGCTCCCCCGACCCGTTCGGCTCCCCCGACCCGTTCGGCTCCCCCGACCAGCAGCGGGGCGCCGACCAGGGCGCCGACCAGGCCCCCTACCTGGAGAGCGCCTGACCCCGCCCTGTGTCATGGTGGATCGGTGCCGAGCACCGTATCGTTGCCGGAGGACTGGCCCGCACACCCGGACCGGTCCCTGTCACTGAACCGGATGGGCAGTTTCGACTGGGACCTGGTCACCGGGCTCATGCACCTGGACGCGGCGGCCCTCGACGTCTTCGACACGCCCCCGGAGGAGTACGACGGGCGGCCGGAGTCGCTGGGCCGGCGCGTCCCGCCCGCCGAGGGGGCCCGGCTGGACGCGCTCGTCTCCAGCGCCCTCAAGAGCGGCTCCGACAGCTACGGCGCCTACTTCCGTATCCGCTGCCGTGACGGGCGGCTGCGCTGGACCCACACCCAGGGCCGGGTCCTGCGCGCCCCCGACGGCCGCCCGTACCGGATCATCGGCATCGTCCGCGACGCCACCGAGGAGCTCAGCCACTCCGCCGAACGCCTCGGCCTGGACGAGGAGCGGCGCCGCCAGACCTCCGTCGTCGAGTCCACCACCGCCGCCCTCGCCCACGCCCGCACCGTCAAGGACGTCATCGACGTCATAGGCGACGCCCACGGGCTGGAGCGGCTCGGCTCGATGGGCATGGTGATGGGCCTCGTCGAGGCGGGCCGGATCCACCTGGTGGCGGAAGGCCCCGCCGGCAGCTTCGTCCCCGGCACGCGCTACACCCGGATCGACGAGGAGTACCCGATGAGCGAGGTCGTCCGCTCGCTCCAGCCCCGGTTCCTGGAATCGGCCGAGGAGTTCGCCGAGGGGTACCCCGCGCTCTGGTCGAAGATCTCGTACATGCGGATCTCGGCCGCCGCCTACCTGCCGCTCATCGCCCAGGCCCGCCCCATCGGCGCCCTCGGCCTGCTCTACGAGGACAAGGAGGGCTTCACCCAGGAGGAGCGCAACCTGCTGGTCGCCCTGGGCAGCAGCATCGCGCAGAGCCTCCAGCGGGCGATGCTGCTGGAACAGGAGCACGACCTCGCCGAAGGCCTCCAGCAGGCCATGCTGCCCCGCCGGATACCCGCCGTCCCCGGAGCCCGGATCGCCGTCCGCTACCGCTCCGCGCGGATGGGGCAGGACATCGGCGGGGACTGGTACGACGTCATCCCGCTGCCCGGCGGCCGGGTCGGGGCCGTCATCGGGGACGTCCAGGGCCACGACACGCACGCGGCGGCCGTGATGGGACAGCTGCGCATCGTGCTGCGCGCCTACGCCGCCGAGGGGCACTCGCCGGGCACGGTGATGGCCCGGGCCTCGGTCTTCCTGCACGAACTGGACACCGACCGCTTCGCGACCTGCACGTACGCCGAGGCCGACCTCTCCACCGGGGTGCTCCAGGTGGTCCGCGCCGGCCATATCGACCCGCTGCTGCGCACCCGGGACGGGGAGTGCCGGCGGCTGCCCGTGGAGGGCGGGATGCCGCTGGGGCTGTCGGCCGAGTTCGGCCGGCTGGAGTACCCGGTGACGACGGTGGAACTCGACCACGGGGAAACGCTCCTGCTGTGCACCGACGGGCTGGTGGAGCAGCCCGGAGCCGACCTGGACGACGGCATCCGGGCGCTGGCCGGACTGGTCCGCGAGGGGCCGCAGGACCTCCAGACGCTCGCCGACCGGCTGTGCGAGGTGGCCGACGAGCGGGGCGGGGACGACGACATGGCCCTCCTGCTGCTGCGCCGCGAGGGCGACGACGCCGGCCGGGCCGGCGGTGGCCGGCTCCGCCAGCACGTGGCCCCCGGGGACCCCGAGGCCCTCGTCGCGGCCCGGCACATGATCGGCGCGGCGGTACGGGCGTGGGGCGCGCGGAGCCGGGCCGACGAGATCGAACTGGTCGCGGACGAGCTGATCGTGAACGCCCTGATGCACACGGACGGCCCCGCCATCGTGACCCTCCGCGTGCTGAGCGGGCCGCAGCACCGGCTGAGGGTGGAGGTGGAGGACCGCTCCAGCGCCCTGCCGCGGCGGCGGGAGGCGGGCGAGGCGGGGGTGTCGGGGCGGGGGCTGATGCTGGTGGACCGGCTGGCGGACGTGTGGGGGGTGGAGCCGAGGGGGAGCGGGAAGTGCGTGTGGTGCGAGTTCGTGGTGTAGGAGCGTCGCGCCGGCGTTCGAGGCGCGGGGGACTGGGGGCGGAGCTCCCGGGGAACGGTGGAAGGGCGGGTAGGGGACCCCGGCCCCGCGCGGCGGCCCCACGGGCCGGGTCGCGCCGGGCGGACGGGCGCGGCACCCTGGGAGGATGCCGGAGCTACCGGAGGTCGAGGCGCTCAGGGAGTTCCTCGACGAGCACCTCACCGGGCGGGTGGTCGAACGGATCCTCCCGCTCGCCGTCAGCGTGCTCAAGACCTACGACCCCCCGCTCACCGCGCTGGAGGGACGGCCCGCCGGCCCCGTCGCCCGCCACGGCAAGTTCCTCGACCTCCGCGTCGGCGACCTCCACCTCGTCACCCACCTCGCCCGCGCCGGCTGGCTCCGCTGGCAGGACTCCCTCCCCGCGCAGCCCCCGCGCCCCGGCAAGGGCCCGCTCGCGCTGCGCGTCGTCCTCGACGGCGGCGGCGGCTTCGACCTCACCGAGGCGGGGACGCGCAAGGGCCTCGCGGTGTACGTGGTCCGCGACCCCGCGAAGGTCCCCGGCATCGCCCGCCTCGGCCCCGACCCGCTCGCCGGCGCCTTCGGGCGGGACTCCTTCGCCGCCCTCCTCGCCGGTGAGCGGCGCCAGATCAAGGGACTGCTGCGCGACCAGGGCGTGATCGCCGGGATCGGCAACGCGTACAGCGACGAGATCCTGCACGCCGCCCGGGTCTCCCCCTTCAAGCAGGCCGCCTCCTTCGACGAGGAGCAGGTCACCCACCTGTACGAGGCCATGCGCGAAACCCTGCGCACCGCCGTCGAACGGGCCCACGGGCTGGCGGCGGGGCAGCTGAAGGCCGAGAAGAAGAGCGGGCTGCGCGTACACGGCCGGGAGGGCGAGCCCTGCCCGGTGTGCGGGGACACGGTCCGCTCGGTGTCGTTCGCCGACTCCTCGCTCCAGTACTGCCCCACCTGCCAGACCGGCGGCAAACCGCTCGCCGACCGCAGGCTCTCCCGCCTCCTCAAGTAGCGGGGCCGCTGCGTAGACTCGGCCACCATGGCCGAGCAGCAGCAGCCACCGCCCCGGCGGGAGGTCGTCACCGGAGTCCCGCGCGGCGCCCGCCGCAGGCCGCCCGCGCACGCCCCGGCCCGCTCGGAGATCTCCGAGCAGACCACCCTCGGCGCCACCTACGTACGCGCCCTGATGCGCAGCCAGCTGCGCGCCGGGCTGGGCGCGGTGGCCGTCCTCGTCCTGCTGCTCGGGCTGCTCCCGCTGGGCTTCCTGATGCCCCGGGCGGCCGCGGGCACGCCGGTGTGGGTGGCCCTCGGGCTGGTGGCGTACCCGGTGATGTGGCTGATCGCCCGCTGGTACGTGGCGCGGGCCGAACGCAACGAGGCGGACTTCACCGGCCTGGTGACCGACCCCGCGGAACCGCCCGCCCGGTTCCGCTGACCGAACGTCAGAACAGGTGCATCGCCAGGTGCCCCAGCGGCAGGCCCAGCTGCCAGGCCGGGGTCCAGACGCGGGCGTTCTCGTCCAGGCCGGGCGGGGGGCCGGTCTCGCCGGCGTGGTCCGGGTCGAGGTTGGTGGCGAACAGCTCGGTGTGGTCCAGCCAGCGCCAGGCCGCCCGGGCCAGTTCCAGGTCGGGGTCCTCGCCGCCGCCGCGCTCGCGGGCCTCCTCGCCCAGGGTGAGGAACCGGGTCTGGACCCAGTCGCGCCAGGGGTGCCCGTAGGCGGTCAGGGAGAGCCACTCGTCGAGCTGGGAGACGACCCGGATGCCGGAGAGCTCGCCGGCCGCGTCCGAGAGGTAGATCGTCAGCGCGAGCGTGTCCCGTCCGGCCCGGAACTCCAGCGTGCTGACCGGGATCAGCCGGCCCGTGCGCAGCAGCTCGTCCGCGATGTACTCCGCGTAGAGCCATGCCATGGGCACCGCCAGTCCGCCGTCACTGGTGCCGTTCGAACCCTCGGGCTGCACCGTTCCACCTTCTCCCGCGCGTCGAGCCTGCCGCCGTCACCCCCGAGCCTTCACCGGCGGGCTCGCGGAACGGGGGATGTTTACTCAACTTGAACGGACTGATGCCGATTTCGGCGTGGTTTGTGTCCGGTTCGTGCGCGTGGGGGGCGTTCCTTGAGTGTTCCTCCACCGGGGCCGGGGCGTGCCCCCGCCCCGCGCCCCCGGTTCAGGCCCCCAGTCCGTACCCCTGGAGCCCCTTCCGCAGGGCGCGCAGGGCGTAGTGCGTACGGGATTTGACCGTGCCGGCCGGAATGCCCAGTTCTGCCGCGGCCTCGGCCACCGAGCGGTCCTGGAAGTAGACCTGCATCAGCACGTCGCGGTGCTCCCGTCCGAGGCTCCCGACGGCCCGCCGCACGTCGATCGCGGTGACCGACCCGGCCACGGCGTCCTCCGGCGCGGCCGCCTGCTCCAGGCCGTCGGGCTCGACCTCCTGGGGGCGTGACATCCGGGCCCGGCGGGCGTCGATGGCGAGGCGCCGGGCGACGGTGAACAGCCAGGGCCGCATGGACTCGTGTCCGGTCGCCAGCACCTCGGGGTGCTGCCAGACCCGGACCAGGGTCTCCTGGACGAGGTCCTCGGCGCGCTGCGCGTCCCCCGCCGTGAGGCCGAGGAGGAAGCCGAACAGGGCCCGCCCGTGCTCGTGCTGGAGTGCGGCGAGCGCCTCGGGTTCCGTGCGCTGGAGGGTGGGGGAGGGCGGCACGTCAATGGCTCCTTCCGGGTCCGCGGGGCGGGCGACGGGGCTTCGGGGCGACGGGGCGGGCGGGCTTGGGGGCGGGGCCGGCGGGGAGGGCCGGGCGGGTCTCGGTGATCCGGCTCCACCCACCCTCACCTGCGCGGGGCCGCCCGGGAACCGTCCGGCGCCGCCGTTGCGCCCAAGCACCCCGGTGGTCCGGTGGGCGGCCGCGCCGGACGACGAACGGTTGAACGGCGCGGCGAACGGCGGCCGGGGCCGTCGGAGTGAGGCGGGGCCGGGCGGACGGCGCCGGTCCTTGACTCCCCGCCCTTCTCCCCAAGGATTCATAGGGATTGCAGATAATCCGATAATCCATTCAAGGAGAGCTGGGCTCATGACCAAGCGAACCCGGCGGGCCCTCGCCCTGCTGTCGGCCGCCCTGCTGTCCGCCACGGCGGCCGGCTGCTCCGGCGGCGGCCGCCCCGCCACCCCCGCCCGGCTCGGCTCCAGCGCCGCCGGCGCCCCCGCCGGTACGGCCGGATCCCCGTCCCCCGCCGCCGCCCGGGGCTTCACCCTCGTGGCGAGCGGCGACGTCCTCCCGCACACCTCCGTCATCCGGCGGGCCGCCGCCGACGCGGGCGGCGAGGGCTACGACTTCCGGCCCATGTTCTCCGCGGTCAAACCGCTGGTCTCGGCCGCCGACCTGGCCCTGTGCCACATGGAGACCATCTACGGGGACGACGACGGCCCCTTCAGCGGCTACCCCGCCTTCGTCTCCCCGCCCAGCGTCGCCGACGCCCTCAAGGACGCCGGGTACGACGGCTGCTCCACCGCCTCCAACCACACCCTGGACGACGGCGCCGAAGGCCTGAAGCGCACCCTCGACCGCTTCGACAAGGTCGGCCTCGGCCACGCCGGATCCGCCCGCACGG
Organism: Streptomyces sp. NPDC089915; assembly: GCF_040684675.1. Taxonomy (NCBI): domain Bacteria; kingdom Bacillati; phylum Actinomycetota; class Actinomycetes; order Kitasatosporales; family Streptomycetaceae; genus Streptomyces; species Streptomyces sp. NPDC089915. The sequence continues at coordinate 7,858 of NZ_JBFBGN010000041.1, forward strand.
CCGCCGAGGCCGCCCGGACCACCCTCTACACGGCCGGCTCCGCCAAGGTCGCCCACCTCGCCTACACCTACGACACCAACGGCTACCCGATGCCCGACGGCCAGCCGTGGGCCGTCAACCTGATGACCCAGGACAAGATCGTCGCGGACGCCCGGGCCGCCCGGAAGGCGGGCGCGGACGTGGTCCTCGTCAGCCTGCACTGGGGCACCGAATGGCAGACCGAACCCGACGAGACCCAGCTCTCCCTCGGCAAGGCCCTCACCGCCTCGCAGACCGGCGGCCGCCCCGACATCGACATGATCCTGGGCACCCACGCCCACATCCCGCAGGCCTACGAGAAGGTCAACGGGACCTGGATCGTCTACGGCATGGGCGACCAGGTCGCCGGCGAGATGTTCAACGACACCGGCGCCCGCGACATGCGCGGCAACTACGGCTCCATCGGCCGCTTCACCTTCGCCCCGCCCGCGGCGCCCGGACAGCGCTGGCGGGTCACCGCGGCCGAGTTCGTCCCGCAGATGATGGACCTCTCCGCCGGCCGCGTCGTCAACCTGCCCGCCGCCCTCGCCCAGGACCCCGGCAACGCCGAGTACGAGGGCGCCCAGGACGCCGTCACCGAGGCCGTGCTCAGCCGCGACGCCGCCAAGGACGGCCTGCGGCGCGCCCGCTGACCCGGCCCCCTACGGGACCACCGTCACCGGCCAGCGCCCCGCCTTCACCAGCCGCACCGCCACCGAGCCGACGAGCCGGTGGCCGGCCCGCTCCGACGCGCCGACCACCACGGCGTCCGCCTTCAGCTCGTCGGCGGCGCTCACCAGGCCCGCGTACGGATCCCCGCGGAAGGTGTGGAACCGCCACCGCACCTCGAAGATCCCCTTGAGGCGTTCCGCCGAGGCCCGGATCTCGGCCACGATCTCCTCCGCGACCTCCCCGGTCGCCTCGGCCACCGGCGCCCCCAGGGCGGCCCCCGCCGCCATCACCGGCTGGACGTACACCAGCGCCAGCAGCGCGTTCTGCCGCCGGGCCAGGCCCGCCGCGTAGGCCGCGGCCCGCAGGGAGGACTCCGATCCGTCCACCCCCGCGAGGATGACCTTGGGCCCGTCCGTGCCCCGTTCGAATGCCGTACTCGCGTGCTCCGTCACCCTGCCGAGGCTATCCCGTTCGGCGCGCGCCGCGGCGCCGCCCTCCCTACAGTGCATGGCATGAGTGCCACGCTGGAGCAGACCCGCGGTACCCGCGGCAGGTTCCTCAACCGGGTCCCGGACGCCTTCGGGGCGTTCTTCGGCACGCTCGGCCTGCTCTGCGCGCTGCTGGCGCTCTCCCCGGTACTGCGGGGTCTGCTGCGGCCCGTGGTGCGCTTCCTCGACGACTTCGTCGTCCCGGTCAGCGCCAACCTCGCCTACGCGGTCTTCCTCTTCCTGCTCGCCGCCGCGCTCGGCATCCGCAAGAAGATCGCCTGGTGGATCGTCGTCACCTATCTGGCCCTGCTGATCCTCGTCGACGTGCTGATCATCGGGGACGGGGACCTCTGGGTCGGCGGCCTCTCCCTGGCCCTCGCGGTGGCCGCCCTCGTCGTGCTGATCGCCGCCCGCAAGGAGTTCTACGCCGCCTCCCGCCCCGGCGCCGTCTGGCGCGCCATGCTCGTCCTCGGGCTCGGACTGCTCACCGCCGTCTTCCTCGGCTGGGCCCTCGTCGCCCTGTTCCCGGGCACCCTGCCCAAGGGGCAGTGGCTGGACTGGGCCGCCAAACAGGTCTTCGGCGGACTCTTCTCCGCCCGCCAGTTCGACGGCCGCCCGCCCCGCGCCCTCTACTTCCTGCTGGGCCTCTTCGGCGCCGCCGCCCTGCTGAACGCCGCCTCCACCCTCTTCCGCTCCCAGCGGCTGACCGCAGCCCTGCACGGGGACGAGGAACCGCGCATCCGCGCCCTCCTCGGCGCCTACGGCCGCGCCGACTCCCTCGGCTACTTCGCCACCCGGCGCGACAAGGCCGTCGTCTTCGCCCCCAACGGCAAGGCCGGGGTCACCTACCGCGTCGAGGCCGGGGTCTGCCTCGCCAGCGGCGACCCGGTCGGCGACCCCGGCGCCTGGACCCCCGCCATCGACGCCTGGCTGGCCGTCGCCCGCCGCTACGGCTGGCAGCCCGCCGTCATGGGCGCCTCCGAGACCGGCGCCACCGCGTACGCCCGCTCCGGGCTCAGCGCCCTCCAGCTCGGCGACGAGGCCATCCTTCAGGTCGCCCACTTCGACCTCGACGGCCGCGACATGCGCGTCACCCGGCAGGCCGTCAACCGGGTCAAGCGGACCGGCGCCACCACCGTGATCCGCCGCCACTCGGCCCTGACCGACGACGAGATGCGCACGATCGTCGACCGCGCCGACCGCTGGCGCGACACCGAGACCGAACGCGGCTTCTCCATGGCCCTGGACCGGCTCGGCGACCCCGCCGACGGGGACTGCCTGCTCGTCGAGGCCTTCGACGCCCAGGGCGAACTGATCGCCCTGCTGTCCTTCGTCCCCTGGGGCAAGGACGGCATCTCCCTCGACCTGATGCGCCGCGACCGCACCGCCCCCAACGGGGTCATGGAGTTCATGGTCGCCCAGCTCTGCGCGGCCGCCCCCGGCCTCGGCGTACGCCGCATCTCCCTCAACTTCGCCGTCTTCCGCTCCGCCTTCGAGGAGGGCGGCCGGATCGGCGCCGGCCCCGTCCTCAAGCTGTGGCGCAGGCTGCTGCTCTTCTTCTCCCGCTGGTGGCAGCTGGAGGCCCTCTACCGCTCCAACGTGAAGTACGGGCCCGAGTGGTACCCCCGCTTCCTCTGCTACCAGGACGCCGGCTCGCTCGCCCGCGTCAGCCTCGCCTCCGGTATCGCCGAGGGCTTCGTCTCCGTGCCCAGCCTGCGCAAACTCTGGGGCAAGGGCCACCACCCCCGGGGCCTCACCGCCCCCGTGAACACCGCCGACCTGCCCTCCATCGACTCCCTCGGCCTGCAGTTCGCCGGCGAGGAGGCGGAGCGGGCGCCCGCCGAGCGGCTCCCCGATCAGGTCCGCGTCCGCCACGCCAAGCTGGAGCGGATCCGCGCCGCCGGCACCGACCCCTACCCCGTCGGCATCCGGCAGCGCACCCACACCGCGGCGCGGCTGAGGGCCGCCCACCCCGGCCGGCTCGCCCCCGGCACCCGGACGGGCGAACCGGTCGTCCTCGCCGGCCGGGTGATGGTCGTGCGCGACCTCGGCGGCGTGGTCTTCGCCGTCCTGCGCGACTGGACCGGCGACGTCCAGCTGATGTTCACCCGCGACGAGTCCGGAGCGGCCGCGCTGGACTCGTTCACCTCCCAGGTCGACTTCGGCGACCTCGTGGTCGCCGGCGGCACCGCCGCCGCCAGCCGCGGCGGCGAACTCTCCGTCCTCGTCGACTCCTGGCAGCTCACCGGCAAGTGCCTGCGCCCGCTGCCCGACAAACGCAAGGGACTGGCCGACCCGGAGGCCCGGGTCCGGCGCCGCTACCTCGACCTCGTCGCCAGCCCCGACGCGCGCGACGTCGTACGGGCCCGCTCCAGCGCCGTGCAGGCGCTGCGCCAGGGACTCCTGGACCGCGGCTACCTGGAGGTCGAGACCCCGATGCTCCAGCAGATCCACGGCGGCGCCAACGCCCGCCCCTTCCGCACCCACATCAACGCCTACGACCTCGACCTGTACCTGCGCATCGCACCCGAGCTCTACCTCAAGCGGCTCTGCGTCGGCGGCATGGAGAAGGTCTTCGAGATGGGCCGCACCTTCCGCAACGAGGGAGTCTCCTACAAGCACAACCCCGAGTTCACGATGCTGGAGGCCTACCAGGCCTTCGCCGACTACGACGTCATGCTCGACCTGACCCGCGAGCTGATCCAGGGCGCCGCCACCGCCGCCTTCGGCTCGCCCATCGCCCACAAGGCGGGCCCCGACGGCAAGCTCGTCGTCCACGACATCTCCGGCCCCTGGCCGGTCAAGACCATGTACGGGGCCATCGGCGAGGCCCTCGGCGAGGAGGTCGACGCCGACACCGAGGAGCACCGGCTGCGCGCCCTGTGCGACCGGGCGGGCGTCCCGCACGGGCCGGAGGACACCCGGGGCGACGTGGTCCTGGAGATGTACGAGCGGCTGGTGGAGGAGCGGACGAAACTCCCCACCTTCTACAAGGACTTCCCGACCGACGTCTCCCCGCTCACCCGCCAGCACCGCAGGGACCCCCGGCTCGCCGAGCGCTGGGACCTGGTGGCCTTCGGCACCGAACTGGGCACCGCCTACTCGGAGCTCACCGACCCCGTGGAGCAGCGGCGCCGGCTGACCGCCCAGTCCCTGCTGGCGGCGGGCGGGGACCCCGAGGCGATGGAACTCGACAACGACTTCCTCGACGCCCTGGAGTACGCGATGCCGCCCACCGGCGGACTGGGCATCGGGGTCGACCGGCTGGTCATGTTCCTCACGGGTCTGACGATCCGCGAGACGCTTCCGTTCCCGCTGGTGCGCCAGAGCTGACCGGGCCGCCGCCCCGGCCCGCTGCCCGCTGCCCGGGCGGTGGCTGGTCCGAGCGGGTGAGCCGGACGGGGCGCCTCCGCGCCTCTCGACATCTGCGGCGATGTCGTTGATACGTAGTAATAATGACAAATGACGAGCCGACAGTAGGGCGACGCGTGCTCCTGCGTACCGCCGTCTTCCTCGGAATCGCTGCCGCCGCATCCTCCGGACTGCTCGACGCGGGCGAAGGCGGCTCCCCGGCCGCACCGCCCGGACCGCCCCAGGGCGGCGGCTCCACGCCCGCCGGAGGCCCCGGGGCCGCAGGGGCGCCGGGCGCGCACCCGCAAGGGCTCCCCGACGCCGCCCACCGGCTGGAGCCGATGACGGCCGAGGCCCCCGCCAGGCCGCCCGCCGTGAAACCCGCCGTCCGCACCCGGCCCATCCTGGAACTGCCCCAGGGGGCGGCCGCGGGGAACAAGGCCATGGTGCTCACCTTCGACGACGGCCCCGACCCCCGCTACACCCCGGCGATCCTGGACACCCTGCGCCGGTACGGGGTCCGCGCGATGTTCTTCGTCTGCGGGGAGATGGCCACCGACAACCGCGACCTGCTGCGCCGGATGGCCGCCGAGGGCCACGTCATCGGCAACCACACCTGGACGCACCCGCAGATCCCCCAGCTCAGCCGGTCCGCGCTGGAGTCGGAGATCGGGCGCACGAGCGAGGTCGTCGAGCAGGCCGTCGGACAGCCCCCGCTGTGGTTCCGGGCCCCGTACGGCGCGTGGAACCGGGCCGCGTTCGAGATCGGGGCGGACCTGGGGATGGAGCCCCTCGCCTGGACCGTGGACAGCCTCGACTGGACCGAGCCGGGGACCACGACCATCGTCTCCCGGGTCCTGGACGGGGCCGCGCCGAACGTGATCGTGCTGAACCACGACGCGGGCGGCAACCGGTCGCAGAGCGTCCGGGCGCTGGAGGCCTACCTGCCCCAGCTGCTGGGCCGCGGCTACCGGATGACCCTGCCGGTCCTGCCGCCCCGCTGAGGCCGCGGGCCCCGGGCCGGCCGCCGCCCGGGGGCGGCGGCCCAGCCTGGGGGGAAACGATTTCTCAGCGGGCCTCCACCATCCGCGCGAACACGACCACGTTCCCGTCGTAGCCCTTGGCCTTCGAGTAGCCGCCGCCACAGGTGATCACCCGCAGCTCCGGGTGCCCGGTGTCCCCGTACACCCGCGCGCCGGGGAAGGCGTCCTTGGCGAACACCTCCACGCCGTACACCTCGAAGACCGCCGTCCGGCCGTCGTAGCGCTCCACCTCGATGTGGTTGCCCGGCTTGAGCGAGCCCAGGCCGTAGAAGACCGCCGGGCCCTGCGCGTTGTCCACGTGGCCCACGATCACCGACGACCCCTGCTGGCCCGGCGAGATGCCGTTGAGGTACCAGCCCGCCAGGTTGCGGTCCTGCGGCGGCGGGGCGTCGATCCACCCCTGCGCGTCCAGGCCGACCGTCATCACCGGCGCGTCCACGTTGATCGTCGGAATCCGGATGCGCTGCACCGACGAGTGGTCCAGCACCTCCATGTCCGCGGCCGGCGTCGGCGCGTTGGCCGGCTGCTGGTCGGCCCGTGTGGCGACGGCCGCCGCGGCGGTGGGCTGCGGAGGCCCGTCCTCCACGTTCGCCCCGTTGCGCATCATGGCGAGGCCGCTGAGCAGTGCCAGTGCGAGCACGCCCCATGGGGAGCGTCTCCTCGGCCGCTGCTCGGTCTCGTCCTCGAGCATGGCTCTCCCTTCCCGACGCGGGGGTCCCGACCCGCGTTCCAGTCCCTCCCCTGTACGCCCTTCTTCCCGCACGCTAAGGCCGGAAGTGCGGGACGGCGATCGGGGAGGGGCGAACGGGTGGTGCGCCCGGTTGGGGTGCGGCCATCCAGGTAATCATCACATAAATGCCTGACGGCTCGTGACCTGCGGATCCGTCAGATCCGCCGGACGCGCTTCGGCGTGTCGCTCAACCGGGCGGCCCAAGGGCGGAAATGCGCTGGTTGCGAGCCACCGCGAGGGTTCGTGATGGGAGGCGTTCTCGTCGATCTGCCCGGGCCACCGCTCCGGGGCGCTCTTCCGCTGGAGGTTCCACCATGCGTGCTTTCCGCGCTCTCACCGTGACCGCGGCCGCCTGCGCCGCGCTCGGGCTCAGTGCCACGTTCGCCGCCGCGAACCCCCCGAACGGCGGCGGCAACGGGCCGAGCAACGTCACGGTCAACCCCTACTCCGTGCACCAGGGCGCCTCGATGCAGGTCAGCGCGGCCGGCTGCGGCCACGGCGGCACGGTCTGGTCGCACGGCAACTTCCCGCAGACCAACCTGTCGGCCGGCTCCATCGGCTTCGCCACCGTCCGGATCTTCAACCACGCCTCGCCGGGCCACCACACCCTGTCGGTGAAGTGCCACGACAACAGCCTCGTCGCCACGCACCGCTTCACCATCCTGGCGGGCAACGGGGCGCAGGGCGGCCTCGGCGGTTCCTTCGGCCCGTCCACCGTCGAGACGGCCATCGGGGCCGGCCTGGTCGGTGTCGCGGCCCTCGGCGCGGGCGTGCACGTGGTGCGCCGCCGCCGTCCGGCCGCCGCAGCCCGGTCCTGAGGCGTTCCAGGGGAGCTCGGCGCCGACCCCGGGCCCGGCCGCGTCCGCGGGGGCCCGGGCGGCGTCAGTGGCCGCGGGCCGCGCGGCGCCGGCGCAGGGCGTACGCCGCGCCGCCCGCGGCGGCGGCGAACAGCCCGGCGCCCGCGGCGAGCTCGGCCGGGTGCGCCCCGGCGATGCTGCCGCCCAGCCCGCCGCGCACGCCGAGCGTGGCGGTGGTCGCGCTCGGCACGGGGGTCGTGCGCGGGGCGGGGGTGGTGCGGGCCGGCGGTGTGGTCCGCGCGGGCGCGGTGGTGCGGTTCGGCGGGGTGAGCGGCGGAGGCCGCAGGCCCGTGCCGGAGGTGGCGGTGGGGGAGGGGGTGCGCCGGGGGCCGGTGGTGGAGCTGGTGCTGGGCCTCGACGTGGCGCCGGAGATGGTGAGGTCGGCGGAGCCGTTCTCCCCGTTGCAGGTGAAGGTGACGGAGTACAGGGCGCCCGGGCGGGCGTCGCGGTCGACCTTGACCTTGACGGTCTTGCCCCGCTCGATGGTCACGGTGTCGAAGACCCCGGACGAGGCGGTGGCGTAGGCGGCGCCGCAGTTGCTGACGGAGAGGGTCACGGTGCCGCCGGGTGCGACCGTCGAGGGGGTGACGGCGAAGGCGAAGGAGGTGGCGGGTGCCGCCTCGGCCGCGAGGGCGGCGGGCGCGCCGAAGGCGCCGAGCGCGAGGGCGAGGCCCGTGGCGCCGGCGCTCAGCAGGGCGGTGGCGGAGCTGCGTATCGCACCCATGGACGCGTTCCTCCGGATCTGCGGGGCACAGTCGCGCAGCGTCTCCGCACGTCGGGGGGTGGTGTGCCTCGCTGCTCGCCACGCTAGGTCCCGGTCCGGTGACCCGCGATCAGAAGCGGGCGAATGGGGCACGGCCGTAGGCCGAACCGGGGACGGACCCCCCGTCCCCGGTTTACCCGGCCCGGCCGCGCCCCGGTCGCTCAGCTCTTCAGGCCGAGGTGCGGGAACTGGGCGAGGAAGGGCTCGGCGGTGGCCGCGATCCCCCGCCCGAAGGGCGCGTCGAAGTCCCAGATGAGGAACAGCAGGAAGGCGATCAGCGCGCTGAACAGGCCGGCGAGCAGGAGCTCGCGGAACGAGCGGCGGATCTGCAGGGTGAAGATCAGCCCGACGGTCACCAGGGCTCCGGCGATCAGCCCGAACCACACCACGCCGGGCATGGTGGCCCCGGCGCTCTGGCCCCGGGCGTTGCGGGCGTCGTCCACCAGCGCGACCTGGTCGACCAGGGGCTGGTAGGCCTGTCCCTCGTGGTCGGTCTGCGGCTCGTAGTCCGTCACGTCGCGGCGGATCTTCTCCAGGAGCTGGCCGCTCTTGTCGGTGAGCTCGTTCTTCTTGGACATGTGGTCCCACTCGGTGTCGACCACGTAGGTCACGTACGCGTCGACGTCGGAGCGGATCCTCTTGCGCACCTCGGCCGGGTAGACCTCGGAGCGGACGCTGATCTCGTGCAGGGCCTGGGACTCCTGGCGCACGTACTCCTGGGCGGCGCCGCGGCCCTCCCAGACGCCGGCGATCGCCAGGCCGAGGACGATCGCGTAGATCACCCCGATCATCATCGTCATGTACTCGATGACGTCCGGGGTCTCGTTCGGATCGTCGTCCTCAGTGATCCTGCGGTGGTTGAAGAAGGCGATGGACAGCACCACGGCACAGGCCGCGGCCATCGCGAGGGACAGGACGAGCCATTCCGACAAGACGACTCCCGATCGATGGGATGGGGCGAGGGGTGAAGGTGGGGGCCGGGCGGCCGGGCGGCCGGCGGGCGCACCGGGCGGCGGCGGCCGGGCGTGGGCGGGCGCGGCCTAGCGCGGGCGCAGCGCGACGATCGCGAGCACGGCCGGGGCGGCGGTCATGAGGGTGAACGTGACGGGCGAGATGTGGTGTTCGACCGGTTTGCGCGTGGCGGTGTGGTACGCGGGCCTGGGCACCTTCGGCTTGGGCGCCGGCGGCTTCGGCGCGGGGGTGGGCGGCGGAGGCGGCGCGGGCTGCGGCGGGGGAGGCGCGGGGGCCCGGTACACCCGGGGTGCGGGCGGTTTCGGTGCGGGCGGCTCGGGTGCCGGGGGTGCGGGCTTGGGCGGCTCGGGGGACGGCGGGGGCGGAGGCGGCGGAGGGGTGGGTTTGGGCGGCGGGGTCGGCTTGGGCGGCGTGGGGGTGGGGGTCGGAGTGGGGGTCGGCGTGGGCGTCGGGGTGGGCTTCGGCGGGCAGGGCGGGGGAGGGGGTGGAGGGCAGTGGTGCTCGTGCCCGTGGCCGCGGCCCTTGTCGTGGCCGCGCCCCTTGGCCGGTCCGTCGTCGTGATGTCCGCCACCCCGGGCGGCCGCGGCCGCGCCGCCGCCGGCGGACGCGTACGCCCACGCGGCGGTCCCGTCGTCACCGGTGCCGATCGTCGCGTAGGCGCGGCTATCGGCCACCGCCGGAGTGGCCGACAGGGTCGCCCACAGCAGGACCGGCACCGCCAGCAGGCGTCTGGCTAAGGCTCTGTTCACCCGGGGAGCATGGGCACGCGCGCGCCCGCGCACGCGGGAACCCGGGAGTGGTTCGCCCGAACGGGCGGTTCATCGACCGGTGAGGTTTGAGACAGGTTCTGATCGGTTGTGGTTGAACGCTGGTCAATTCCCAAAAGGTATTTGTCGGTTTCCGCAGCGCCGCCGGGCGGCTCCGGTCGCCTTTGGTGTGTGACCAAGAACGGACCGGCAATTTCCGCTTTTGCTCGCCCTGTTGGGCAATGATCAGTACATTCGGCTCGGACAGCAGTCCGACCCCCGCCCGACCCCCGGGCGGACCAGGTACGACCACGACACGCCGACGGCTTGGAGACCCCGATGGAACGCCCCGCCTGGGCCCCGCCAGGCATCGACATATCGGTGCCCAGCGTGTCCCGTATCTACGATTACTACCTGGGCGGCTCCCACAATTTCGAGGTCGACCGCCAGGCGGCCCGCCGGGCCATGGAATTCATGCCGGGCCTGCCCAAGGTCATGCAGGCGAACCGGGCGTTCATGCGCCGCGCCGTCCGCCACGCCGTCGCCGAGGGCGTCACCCAGTTCCTCGACATCGGCTCCGGCATCCCCACCTTCGGCAACGTCCACGAGATAGCCCGCGCCGCCACCCCCGAGGCCCGCGTCGTCTACGTCGACCACGACCCGGTCGCCGTCGCGCACAGCCGGGCCGTCCTGGCCGACGACGACCAGACCGACGTCGTCGCCGCGGACCTGCGCAAGCCCCAGGACGTCCTGGCCGCCCCCGAGGTCCGCCGGCTGCTCGACCTCGACCGGCCCGTCGCCCTGATGCTCGTCGCCGTCCTGCACTTCCTCGAGGACACCGACCAGCCCTACGCCGCCGTCGCGCAGCTGCGCGACGCCCTGGCCCCCGGCAGCATGCTGATCCTCACCCACGCCTCCTACGAGGGCATCCCGCTCAGCGAGGAGGTCGCGGCCGGGACCGTCGGCGTCTACCGCGACATCCGCAACCCGCTCGTCATGCGCGGCCACGAGGAGATCGCCGGCTTCTTCGACGGGTTCGAGCTGCTGGAGCCCGGGGTCGTCTCCATGCCCGACTGGCGCCCCGACCGCACCGGCCCGCTCGCCGAGGGCGAGGCCCCCGAGGACCCGTACGCCTTCTCGGGCTTCGGCGGCGTGGGACGCAAGGCGTGAGACTCCCCGCTCCGACACCCCCGCCCGCGACCCCCGGCCGGCCCCAGCCGGCCGGCGGCGCCGCTTCCGCACCCGTACCGGCACCCGCGGCCGGTACGGAACCGCCCGTCCCGCATACCGGCCGGGCGCCGCAGCGCGACCCGATCGGCGACCGCGACGACCGGATCGCCCGCTTCGCGACCATCTGGGGCCGGGCCATCTTCCCGGTCACGGCCACCTCGCTGACCCGCCCCGAGTTCGAACGGCACCTCGTCCCGCTCGCGCGCACCCTCACCGAGGCCCTGCACGCCCGCCCCTTCGACGCGGGCGTCGCCCAGGGCGTCGGCGCCGAACTCGTCGCCGTGCACTGCACCGACCCCGAGGCCCTCGCCGGCACCCTCGGCGTGGTCGAGTCCTACCTGGTCCTGTACTGCGGCCCGGACGGCACGGGCACCGGCGGCGGGACCGGAGCCGACGGCAGCGAAAGCACCGAGGAGTACCGCTCCCGCTGCGCCCGGCTCCAGCACGGCATCGCCGCCGGATTCGCCCGCGCGCTGCGCGAGCGGACCCTGCGGGAGCAGGAGGCCATCGCCCGCTCCGCCCTGACCGCGCGCATCGACGCCCAGCAGGCCCTGCACGCCAGCGAGGAGCGCTTCCGCGCCGTCTTCGAGGGCGCGGCCGTCGGCATCGGCATCGCCGACCTCGACGGGAACATCCTGGAGGTCAACGACACCCTCCTCAAGATGTTCGGCGGCCTGGAGGGCCACGTCCGCAGCCGCAACGTCAGCGAGTGGGGCCACCCCGACGACACCCCGCACGTCTGGAAGATGTACGGGGAACTCGTCCGCGGCGAGCGCGAGCACTACCGCGTGGAGAAGCCCTACTACCGGCACGACGGCACCGTCCTGTGGACCAACCTCACGGTGTCCCTGCTGCGCGACGCCGACGGCGCCCCGCAGTACCAGCTGGCCCTGATGGAGGACACCACCGAACGCCGGCTGCTCAACCTGCGCCTGCGCTACGAGGCCACCCACGACGCGCTGACCGGACTGCCCAACCGCACGCTGTTCTTCGAACGGCTGGAGAAGGCCCTGGGCGCCGCCCCCGGCAACCGCTTCGGCCTGTGCTACCTCGACCTCGACGGGTTCAAGGCCGTCAACGACAGCCTCGGCCACTCGGCGGGCGACCGCCTCCTCGTGGAGGTCGCCGACCGGCTGCAGAGCTGCGCCACCGGACCGGGCGAGGTCGTCGCACGCCTGGGCGGCGACGAGTTCGTGGCCCTCACTACCGGCCCCGGAGCCCAGACCGAGGAGAAGGTCAGCGACCTCGCCGTCCGCATCCTGACCGCCCTGTCCACGCCCATCCGGCTGGAGGGCCGCGAACTGTCCGTGCGCGGCAGCATCGGCATCGTCGAGGGCACCTCGGGCGAGCGCACCCCGGCCGAGGTGCTGCGCAGCGCCGACATCACCATGTACCGGGCCAAGGCGGCCGGCGGCAACCGCTTCGAGTTCGCCGACGCCGAGGCCGACGCCCGCGCCATCACCCGCCACGGCCTGACCAACGCCCTGCCCGCGGCCCTGGAACGCGGCGAGTTCTTCATCGAGTACCAGCCCCTGGTACACCTGCACGACGGCAGCGTGCGCGGCGCGGAGGCGCTGGTGCGCTGGTCGCACCCCCAGTACGGGGTGCTCGGACCGGACCGGTTCATCCCGCTCGCCGAACGGACCGGCCTGATCGTGCCGCTCGGCCGCTGGGTCCTGGAGGAGTCCGTCCGCCAGGCCCGGAACTGGCAGCGCCAGCACGGCGGGGCGCCCCTGCGGGTCAACGTCAACCTCTCGCCGACCCAGCTGACCCACCCCGGCCTGGTCGCCGACACCCTGCGCGTCCTGGAGTCCTCCGGCCTGGCCCCGGGCGCGCTGTGCCTGGAGGTCACCGAGTCGGCGCTGATCGGCGCGGACGACGAACTCCTCGAACCGCTGCGCCGGCTCGCCGCGCTCGGCGTGGACATCGCCCTCGACGACTTCGGCACCGGCTACTCGAACCTGGCCAACCTGCGCCGGCTGCCGGTCAGCGTCCTGAAGCTGGACCGCTCCTTCACCCAGGGGATGCAGCAGGAGCCGGCCGACCCCGTCGACGTCAAGATCGTGGAGGGCATCGTCGCCCTGGCCCACAGCCTGGAGCTCGCCGTCACGGTCGAGGGAGTGGAGACCGGTGCCCAGGCGGCCCAGCTCCGCGCCCTCGGCTGCGACACGGCCCAGGGCTGGTACTACGCCCGCCCGGGCTCCCCGGACAGCATCCACACTCTCTCCCTCTGCGACGCCGTACCCACCGGCTGAGGCCTTGGGGGCCTGAGGCCGTCCGGCCGTGAGCCAGTGGGCCCTGGGGCGGGGGCCGCGGGGACCTGGGGCCGTGAGCCCGCGAGGCCCAGAGGCGGGTGCTGTGGGCGTTGGGGCCGTAAGGCTCTGAGGCAGGGGCCACCGAGCTGTAGGGCCGGGGCCCGGCCGGGGCTGTGGTGCGCGGTTCGGCGGAGCCCGGGCCGGCGGTGTGCCGTTCGGCGGTGTGCGGGCCGACGGTGTGAGGGTCAGCGCATCCCGGCCTCCGTTCCCCGGCCGGGCTCGCGGACGGCGGCGAGGACCCGCCGGTGGCGTTCGGAGGTGTCGGCCAGCACCCGCTCGGCCGCCGGGAGGCGCTCGGCCTCGTAGCCGTCCAGGGCGTCGTCCCCCGCCGGGCCGGTGAGGGCGGCGGCCAGGGTGCGGGCGAGGGCGGCCGCGTCCTGGATGCCGGTGTTCATGCCCAGCCCGCCGGCGATCGGGTGGACGTGGGCGGCGTCCCCGGCGAGCAGGATCCGGCCCTCGCGCATCCGGGCGGCCCGCCGGACGTTGACCCGCCAGTCGGAGAGCCAGGTGGCCTCCGTCAGCCGTATGCCGGGCACTCCGGCGTGCCGGTCGAAGAGCCGTTGGAAGCCCTCCAGACTGGCCGGCAGCGGCTCGCCCCGCCCATCCGTCTCCGGGGAGGCCTGGAGCTGGAAGGTGTCCGTCCCGGGCATCGGGCAGAGCATGATGCCGCCGCCCTCCGACGTGAACCACTGGTGCCAGTACTCCCGGCTCAGCCCGGGGGCCCGCACGTCCCCGACGACCATCGTCGGCTTCTCCTCGGTGTACCCCTCGAAGGGGATACCGAGGAGCTCGCGGGTGGTGCTGTGCCCGCCGTCGCAGCCGGCGGCGTACCCGGCGCGGACCGAGCCGCCGTCCGCCAGGCGGGCCGTGACCCCGGCAGGGTCCTGCGCGAGCGCGGTGACCCGGGTGCCGTACTCGACGCGGACGCCGAGCTCCGCCAGCCGCTCCCGGAGGATCTCCTCGACCTGCCACTGGCCGATCAGGAGGCCGCCGCCGGAGTCCGGGGTGTCGTTGACGTGGGCGCCGTCGAAGTACTTGCGCAGGACCAGGCCGCGGGCGCCGGTGGCCGACATCCGCTCCCCGGTCCCGAGCCGGGCGAAGACCTCCAGGCTGTCCGGGGTGAGTCCCTTGCCGCGGGACTCCCGGTGGGGGGTGGGCCGCTGGTCGAGGACGCGGACGGACACCCCGCGCAGGGCCAGGTCACAGGCCAGGGTGAGTCCGGTGGGGCCGGAGCCCGCGATCAGTACGTCGGTCATCGGAAGGGTCCTCTCTCGTCGTCGGTCCTTCGTCGCTGAACCAAGGAAAGCGCCTCGCGAGAAAAAATGCAACCCGGTTAAGAAATTGACTTGGTTGCAGTTTTCCTCTACGGTGGTTCCATGGAGAACACGACGGGTCTGCGCGAGAGCAAGAAACTGCGTACGCGTCGCCAGCTGGCGGCCACGGCGCTGGAACTCTTCCTGGAACGGGGCTTCGACGCCGTGTCCGTGGCCGACGTGGCCGCGGCGGCCGAGGTGTCCAAACCCACCCTGTTCCGCTACTTCCCGAGCAAGGAGGATCTGGTCCTGGACCGGTTCGCCGACCACCAGGACGAGGCGGCGCGGATCGTGCGCGACCGGCCCGAGGGTCGCGGTCCGTCGGGCGCGCTCCACGACCACTTCCTGGCGGCCCTCGCCGAGCGCGACCCCATCACCGGACTCTGCGACCATCCGGACGTCCTCGCGTTCCAGGGCCTGCTGTACTCCACCGCGAGCCTGGAGGGCCGGATCGCCCACTACACCGCCCGCGAGGTGGAACTGCTCGCTGACGCCCTGGAGGCGGAGGGGGCCGAGCCGCTGGCGGCCCGCCTCGCCGCGACGCATCTGGTGGCGGTCCGCCATGAGCTGGGCCGGGAGAACTGGCGCCGGATGGCCGCGGGGGTGACGGCGGACGAGGCCTATCCGGCCGCCGTCGGCGACGCCGACCTGGCCTTCGGCATGCTGGCCGAAGGTCTCGACCGGACGCTGGGCCCGCTGATATCCCGGGCCTGAGCCGGCCGGGCCGCCGGGCCCTGGATGATGCCCGGTGAGGGCCCGCCGGGCAGCGGGCCGGAGAGGCGGGTGTGCGGATGGCCGCACGGTATGTCACCGAGCTGGTCGGGGCGTTGGAGCGGTACGGGGAACGGCCCGCGATCGGGGCCGGCCCCCGGGCCCGCTCGCCCGAAGTCCCCCTGACCCGGCCCCCCGACCTGGTACGGGCCTGACTCTGGCCGCTGACCCGGTGCGCGCCCGACCCGGCTGGTGCCCCGTGCGGGCTCGGTCTGGCCCCCTGACCCTGTGCGGCCCGACTCGTGTCCACTGACCCCGCGCGGGCCTGCCCCGGCCCCTGACTCCGTCCGGGCCTGCCCCCTGCCCCCTGCCACCCCAACCCCCGCCGCTGACCCCGACCCCGGCCGCTGTCCCGGCCCCGCCCCGGCCCCGCGCGCCCGAGGCCCCCGGTGGGGCTGGTCAAGCGGTCAGGATGCGTTTCAGTTCTCGGGCCGCGCGGGGTGGGGCCACGTCCGTGCGGTGGGCCAGGGCGATCGTGCGGCGGAGGGGGGAGCCGGTGAGCCGGGTGGCGCGCAGGCCCGGGCCGGCGTGTTCCACGACCATCTCCGGGACCACCGCCACCCCCAGCCCCGCCCGCACGAAGCCGAGGACGGCGTCCATCTCGCCGCCCTCCACCGTGAACACCGGCTCGAACCCCGCCGCCCGGCAGGCGCCCACCGTCAGGTCCCGCAGGTCGTAGCCGTGCCGGAACATCACCATCGGCTCCTCGCGCAGTCCGGCGACCGTCAGCTCCCCGCCCCCGCCCGGCGGCGGGAGGTCGCGGGAGGAGACCACCACCAGGTCCTCCGTCAGCAGCTCCACCGTGGTCAGCGGCGGCGCCGACGGCGGCAGCGGCAGGACGATCAGGGCCAGGTCCAGCACCCCGCGCGCCAGTTCCCGTACCAGGTCCAGCGAACCGCCCTCCTCGATCAGCAGCTCGATCCCCGGGTGCGCCGTGTGGAAGGCGCGCAGCACCCCCGGCAGCATCCCCGTGCACACGCTCGGCGTGGCCCCCAGCCGCACCCGGCCGCGCCGCAGCTGGAGCAACTCCTGCACCTCCAGCCGCGCCGTGTCCGCGTCGGCCAGGATCCGCCGGGCCAGCGGCAGCAGCGCCTCGCCCGCGTCGGTCAGCGCGATGTTCCCCCGCGCCCGGCTGAACAGCTCCGCGCCCAGCTCCCGTTCCAGTGCCTTGATCTGCTGCGACAGCGACGGCTGGGCCACGTGCTCCCGCTCGGCGGCGCGCGTGAAGTGCCGGGTCTCGGCCACGGCCACGAAGTACACGAGCTGCTGGAACTGCATTTCCCCAGGCTAACGGCGCCCCTCACCAAGTTCCATAGGGAACGTCTATCGCGATCAGCTCCACCATGTCTTGGACCTTTCGGGACCTTCGTCCCTACGGTCTACCTCATGGCTCTGGCAACGCGGACGGATCGACGGCCGTCCACCCCGCGCACGCTCTGGGACTCCACCGTCGGCAAGAAGTCCGTGATGGCCGTCTCCGGTCTGATCATGCTCGGCTACCTCGTCGCGCACATGTTCGGCAACCTCAAGATCTTCTTCGGGCCGGGGGAGTTCAACGGCTACGCCCACGCCCTGCGCACCCTCGGCGAACCGTTCCTGCACTACGAGTGGGCCCTGTGGATCGTCCGCGTGGTCCTGGTCGCCGCCGTCGTCGCCCACGCGGTCTGCGCCTACCAGCTCAGCCGCCGCGACCTCAGGGCGCGCCCCGTCAAGTACGCCCACAAGCGGCGCCGCGCGAGCTACGCCACCCGCACCATGCGCTGGGGCGGCGTCATCCTCGCCCTCTTCATCGTCTGGCACCTCCTCGACCTCACCACGCTCACCGTCAACGAGCGCGCCTGGGCCGGCCACCCCTACGAGAACGTCCTCGCGACCTTCTCCACCTGGTACGGCAACACGATCTACATCACGGCCATGGCCGCCCTCGGCCTCCACGTCCGCCACGGCTTCTGGAGCGCCGCCCAGACCCTCGGCGCGGGCAGCGCCCGGCGCGAGCGCGCCCTGAGGTTCCTGGCCGACGCCCTGGCCCTCGTCCTCTTCGCGGGCTTCGTGTCCGTCCCCGTCGCCGTCATGACCGGAGTGGTGAGCTGACCATGAGCACCGAGTACGCCGCCTACACCACCGGCGACCCCGTCGCCGACACCAAGGCCCCCGCCGGCCCCATCGCCGAACGCTGGGACCGCCGCCGGTTCGAGGCGAAGCTGGTCAACCCGGCCAACCGCCGCAAGCACACCGTGATCGTCGTCGGCACCGGCCTGGCGGGCGGTGCCGCCGGCGCGACCCTCGCCGAGCAGGGCTACCACGTGGTCCAGTTCTGCTACAGCGACTCCCCGCGCCGCGCCCACTCCATCGCCGCCCAGGGCGGCATCAACGCCGCCAAGAACTACCGCAACGACGGGGACTCCGTACACCGCCTCTTCTACGACACCGTCAAGGGCGGCGACTTCCGCGCCCGCGAGTCCAACGTCCACCGCCTCGCCCAGATCTCCGTCGAGATCATCGACCAGTGCGTGGCCCAGGGCGTCCCCTTCGCCCGCGAGTACGGCGGCCTCCTCGACACCCGCTCCTTCGGCGGCGTCCAGGTCTCCCGCACCTTCTACGCCCGCGGCCAGACCGGCCAGCAGCTCCTCCTCGGCGCCTACCAGGCACTGTCCCGGCAGATAGCCGCCGGCAACGTCGAACTGCACGCCCGCACCGAGATGCTCGACCTGATCACCGTCGACGGGGTCGCCCGCGGCATCGTCGCCCGCGACCTGGTCACCGGCCGCATCGACACGTACTACGCCGACGCCGTGGTCCTCGCCACCGGCGGCTACGGCAACGTCTTCTACCTCTCCACCAACGCCATGAACTCCAACGCGACCGCCGTCTGGCGGGCGCACCGGCGCGGCGCGTACTTCGCCAACCCCTGCTTCACCCAGATCCACCCCACCTGTATCCCGCGCACCGGCGACCACCAGTCCAAGCTCACCCTGATGAGCGAATCCCTGCGCAACGACGGCCGCATCTGGGTCCCCAAGGCCAAGGGCGACACCCGTCCCGCCGCCGACATCCCCGAGGACGAGCGCGACTACTACCTGGAGCGGATCTACCCCTCCTTCGGCAACCTCGTCCCCCGCGACATCGCCTCCCGCGCCGCGAAGAACGTCTGCGACGAGGGCCGCGGCGTCGGCCCCGGCGGCCAGGGCGTCTACCTGGACTTCGCCGACGCCATCCGCCGCATGGGCCGGGACAGGGTCGCCGAGAAGTACGGCAACCTCTTCGAGATGTACGAGCGGATCACGGCGGAGAACCCGTACGAGGTCCCCATGCGGATCTACCCGGCCGTCCACTACACGATGGGCGGACTGTGGGTCGACTACGACCTCCAGACCACCGTCCCCGGCCTGTTCGCCATCGGCGAGGCCAACTTCTCCGACCACGGCGCCAACCGCCTCGGCGCCTCCGCCCTGATGCAGGGCCTCGGCGACGGCTACTTCGTCCTCCCCTCCACCATCAACGACTACCTCGCCCGCCACCCGCACCAGGACGAGGTCGACGACGGCCACCCCGAGGCGGCCGCCGCCGTCCGCGAGACCCGCGACTGCCTGGCGAAGCTCCTGGCCGTCGACGGGGACCGCACCCCCGACTCCTTCCACCGCGAGATCGGCGAACTCATGTGGGAGTACTGCGGGATGGCCCGCACCGAGGAGGGACTGCGCAAGGCCCTCGCCCGCATCCCGGAGATCCGCGAGGAGTTCTGGCGGCGGATCAAGGTCCCCGGCAGCGGCGAGGAGTTCAACCAGTCGCTGGAGAAGGCCAACCGCATCGTCGACTACCTCGAACTCGCCGAGTTGATGTGCCTCGACGCCCTTCACCGCGCCGAGTCCTGCGGCGGCCACTTCCGCGAGGAGTCCCAGACCCCGGACGGCGAAGCGGCCCGCCGCGACGAGGAGTTCGCCTACGCGGCCGCCTGGGAGTACCGCGGCACCGCCGCCGCACCCGTCCTGCACAAGGAAGACCTCGTCTTCGAGTACGTCCACCCCACCCAGCGGAGCTACGCATGAAGCTCACCCTGCGCGTCTGGCGCCAGCCGAACGCCGCCGTCCCCGGCGCCATGGCCTCCTACGAGGTCGACGGCATCTCGAAGGACATGTCCTTCCTGGAGATGCTCGACACCCTCAACGAGGACCTCATCCTGCGCGGCGAGGACCCGGTTGCCTTCGACCACGACTGCCGCGAGGGCATCTGCGGGGCGTGCAGCCTCGTCATCAACGGCGACGCCCACGGACCCGAACGCACCACCACCTGCCAGCTCCACATGAGGTCCTTCGCGGACGGCGACACCATCGACGTCGAACCCTGGCGGGCCTCGGCCTTCCCCGTGGTCAAGGACCTCGTGGTGGACCGCAGCGCCTTCGACCGGATCATCCAGGCCGGCGGCTACATCACCGCCCCGACCGGCTCCGCACCCGAGGCGCACGCCACCGCCGTCCCCAAGCCGGCCGCCGACTCCGCCTTCGAACACGCCGAGTGCATAGGCTGCGGCGCCTGCGTCGCGGCCTGCCCCAACGGCTCCGCGATGCTGTTCACCTCCGCCAAGGTCAACCACCTGAACGTGCTCCCGCAGGGCTCGCCCGAGCGCGAGACGCGGGTGCTGGACATGGTGGCCCGGATGGACGACGAGGGCTTCGGCGGCTGCACCCTGACCGGCGAGTGCGCCACCGCCTGCCCGAAGGGCATCCCGCTGCCGTCGATCGCCGCCATGAACAAGGAGTGGCTGCGGGCGGTGCGCAAGCGTTGACCCCCTCCGGCGGCCCTCCGCGTGCGCCGGGCCGCCCGGGGCACGCGGCCGCCCGGGGCACCCGGCGCACGCGGCCGCCCGGCCGGGCCGATCCGCCGACCGGGCGCACGCGGGCGCCCTCGGCCGCGCCGCGCCCCCGCCCGCTCCGCCCGGCGGGGCACAGTGGGCGCATGCCCGCCGCCCCCGAACCGCACCGCCGTACCCTGCTCGCCGCCCTGGCCGCCCTGGCGCCCCTCGCGGCGGCCGGGTGTGCGGGGCGGGAGCGCTGCGCCCCCGCGCCCGGGCCGCAGCCGCCCGCCAGGGACGCCCTCGTCATGCTGATCACGCACGCGGAGAAGCCCCATCCCGGAGCCACCGGCGAGGACGACGAGGGCAATGAGGACCCCGGCTCCCTCGCCGGGCGGGGCCGCCGCCGCGCCGAGGAGCTCCACCGGCTGTTCGGCCCCTCCCACGGAGCCCCGCTGCCCCGGCCCGCCGCCCTCTTCGCCACCGGGGGACCGCAGTCCGCCCCCGCCCGCTGCCGGCAGACCCTGGCACCCCTGGCCACCGCGCTGCGGCTGTCCGTACGGGACCGGTTCGAGCTCGGCGCCGAGGCCGGCGCCGCCCGGGCCGCGCTGGACGCCCCGGCGCCCGTCCTGCTGTGTTGGGAGCCGGCCGGGATCCCCCGCCTCGTCCACGCCCTGGGCGCCCACCGCGTCCGGGGCCTGCCCGCGGCCTGGCCCGACCGCGGCGACCTCGTCTGGACCCTCACCCGCAGCCGCGGGAACTGGGCCTTCCGCGAACTCCCGCAGCGCCTGCTGCCCGGGGACGCGCAGTGACCTAGGGCCTGTCGTCAAACTCCCGTCTGCCCCGCGACGCCTGGCACGCGCTCTCGCCGCACCGGGCGAAAGCCAAGTACGTCCAGTACGCGGGCTTCCGTCCGGCACACCGAGAGCACGCACCAGACGCCGCGGGGCCGCCCTTCGGGCGACGACGGGAGTTTGACGACAGGCCCTACCGCGCGAGCGCCCGCGCCAGGTAGGGGGCCGTACGGCCGGCGGCCGAGGCGGCCACCTCCGCCGGCGGCCCGCAGGCCGTGATCCGGCCGCCCTCCGTCCCGCCGCCCGGCCCCAGGTCGATCACCCAGTCGGCCCCCGCCACCACGTCCATGTCGTGCTCCACGACCACCACCGAATGCCCCGCGTCCACCAGCCCGTGCAACTGCCGCAGCAGCACCCGCACATCGGCCGGGTGCAGCCCCGTCGTCGGCTCGTCCAGCAGGTACAGGGTGTGGTCGCGGCGCAGCCGCTGGAGCTCCGTGGCCAGCTTGATCCGCTGCGCCTCGCCGCCCGACAGCTCGGTGGCCGGCTGCCCCAGCCGCAGGTAGCCCAGGCCGATCTCCTCCAGCGCGCGCAGACTGCGCGCCGCCGCCGGGACCTCCGCGAAGAAGGAGGCGGCCGCCTCCACCGTCAGCCCGAGCACCTCCGCGATGTCCAGCCCCCCGTAACGCACCTCCAGGGTCTCCGCGTTGTACCGGGCGCCCGCGCACTGCGGACACGGGGCGTACGTACTGGGCAGGAACAGCAGCTCCACCGAGACGAACCCCTCGCCCTGGCAGGTCTCACAGCGCCCGCCCGGCACGTTGAAGGAGAACCGGCCCGCCTTCCAGCAGCGCTCCCGCGCCTGCGGGGCCGCCGTGAACAGCTTGCGCACCACGTCGAACAGCCCCGTGTACGTGGCCAGGTTGGAACGCGGCGTCCGCCCGATCGGCTTCTGGTCCACCTCCACGAGACGGCGCACCGGGAAGTCGGCCTCGGCCAGCCGGCCGGCCACCTCCTGCGCGAGCACCTGGCCGACCAGGGTGGACTTCCCGGACCCCGACACGCCGGTGACGGCGGTGAAGACCCCGAGCGGGAACTCGGCAGTCAGATCACGGAGGTTGTGCCGCCGGACACCCTCCAGCCGGACCGATCCGGTGGCGGTGCGCACCGGCCGGGAGGGCCCGCAGGCGGCGGCCGGCGCGAACAGGTGCCGGGCCGTCGCCGACTCCGCGACCCCGGCCAGGCCCCCGGGCGGCCCGCTGTACAGGACCCGGCCGCCGTGCTCCCCGGCCAGCGGCCCGACGTCCACCAGCCAGTCCGCGCGCCGCACCACGTCCAGGTGGTGCTCCACCACGAACACCGTGTTCCCCGCCGCCTTGAGCCGCTCCAGCACGCCCAGCAGCGCCTCGGTGTCGGCCGGGTGCAGCCCCGCCGACGGCTCGTCCAGGACGTACACCACCCCGAACAGCCCCGACCGCAACTGGGTCGCCAGCCGCAGCCGCTGGAGTTCCCCGGCCGACAGGCTGGGCGCGGTCCGGTCCAGGCTCAGATAGCCCAGGCCCAGCTCCGTGACCGGCGCGATCCGCGCCCGCACGTCCGCCGCCAGCACCCGCCCGGCCTCCGTGGCCGGCTCCGCCGCGGCCAGTACGCCGTCCAGCTCGCCCAGTGCCAGCGCCGCCAGCTCCGCGATCGTGCGGCCCGCGAAGGTCACCGCGAGGGCCTCCGGCCGCAGCCGCCGCCCCTCGCAGGCCGGGCAGGGGGCGTCGTCGAGGAACTTCTCGGCCCGGGCCCGCAGGGTGGCGCTCTTGGTGTCGGAGAAGGTCCGCATCACATAGCGGTGGGCGCTCATGTACGTGCCCTGGTAGGGGCGTTGGATCCGGTCCGCGTCCCGCACCGGGTGCACGGTCACCACCGGCTGCTCCTCGGTGAACAGGATCCACTCCCGCTCCTCGGCCGGCAGCTCCCGCCAGGGCCGGTCCACGTCGTGCCCGAGCACCTCCAGGACGTCCCGCAGGTTCTTGCCCTGCCAGGCCCCCGGCCACGCGGCGATGGCACCCTGACGGATCGACAGCGAGGGGTCGGGCACGAGGAGTTCCTCGCTCGTGCGGTGGATCCGGCCCAGCCCGTGACAGGAAGGGCAGGCGCCCGAGGCGGTGTTGGGGGAGAAGCAGTCGGAGTCGAGCCGCTCGGCACCCGGCGGGTAGTCACCGGCCCGGGAGAACAGCATGCGCAGGGAGTTGGAGAGCAGGGTCACGGTCCCCACCGACGAGCGCGACCCGGGGGAGGAGCGCCGCTGCTCCAGGGAGACGGCGGGCGGCAGCCCGGTCACCGAGTCCACCCTCGGCGCGCCGATCTGGTGGATCAGGCGCCGGGCGTACGGGGCCACCGACTCGAAGTACCGCCGCTGGGCCTCGGCGTAGAGGGTGCCGAAGGCCAGGGAGCTCTTCCCGGAGCCGGACACCCCGGTGAAGACGGTCAGGGTGTCGCGGGGGATGTCCACGTCCACCCCGCGCAGGTTGTGCTCCCGGGCACCGCGGACCCGTACGCAGGCGTCGGGGGTGTCCCGGGGGACGGCGGGGGCATCGGTGGAAGGCTGGCGCATTCGCCCCAGTTTAGTGCCGTACGGAACCGGCCGGCGCGGCCGGACCTACCGGAGCCCGGCGACCCGGGACAGCCTGCGGAAGGAGTCCAGGAGGGCCTCCCGGTCGTACGTGGAGGTGGTGACCAGCAGCTCGTCCGCGCCGGTGGCCTCCGCCAGCCCGGCCAGGGCGGCCCCCACCTCCTCCTCCGTCCCGGCGATGTGCCCGCCGAGCGCACCCTCGTACAGCTCGCGCTCCTTGGGGCCGAGCTCCAGCGCCTCGACCTCCTCGGCCGGCCGCAGGGGCGGGAAGCTGCCCCGGGTCCGGGAGTGCGCGAGGGACCAGGCCTCGGGCAGCAGGATCCGCCGGGCGGCCTCCGCGCTCTCCGCCACCGCCACGGTCCCGGAGACCACCACGTACGGCTCGGCGGCCCACGCGGACGGCCGGAACTCCCTCCGGTAGGCGGCGACGGCCTCCGCCACCCGGGACCGGGCCCGCAGGTCGCCGACCACCACGGGCAGCCCGGCCCGGGCGGCGATCGACGCACCCGCGCCGGTGGCCAGGACGAAGGGCGGGATCCGCAGCCCCTCCGCCGGGCGGGCGTGCACCTCGGGGTGGGCCCGCTGGCTGCCGTCGATCCAGCCCAGCAGCTCGGCCAGCTGCTCCTCGAACCGGTCGGCGTCACCGGTGTCACGGCCCAGGGCGCGGCGGATGCCCCCGGTGAAGCCGACCGAGCGGCCCAGGCCCATGTCGATCCGGCCGGGGAACAGCGCCTCCAGCACCCCGAACTGCTCGGCGACCACCAGCGGCAGGTGGTTGGGCAGCATCACCCCGCCCGTGCCGACCCGGATCCGCCGGGTGGCCGCCGCCACGGCCGCCGCCAGGACGGTGGGGGCCGAACCGGCGACCCCGGGCACGCTGTGGTGCTCCGAGACCCAGAAGCGGTGGTAGCCGAACTCCTCCGCCGCCCGGGCCAGCTCCACGGTGTCGCGCAGCGCCTCGGCGGCGGAGTGTCCGGCGCGGACGCGGGACCGGTCGAGGATCGAGATTCTCAGGCTCACACCCGTGTTCAACGCCCGGCGCCCGGGGTGATTCCCCGGGGCCGGCCCCCGGGCCTCAGGTGCGGCTGCCGCCCTCGCTCTCCTGCGCGCTCTTGAGCTCCGGCGCGGGCGCCGCCCAGTCCGCCAGGAGCACCGTGAAACCGGCGGCGCGGGCGGCCTGGCACACGAGCTGGTCGTCGTCGACGAGCACCCGCACCTCGCGGCCGCGCGCGATCCGCTGGAGCACCTCCAGCTTGGTCTCCCGGGCCGGCCGGCGGTCCCGGTCGCCCCGCATCCACACCCGGCCCTCGGGCAGCCCGTGCCGGGTCAGCCAGTCGGCGGTGTCGGCCCGGCAGCGCTCCGGCCGGCCGGTCAGGTACACGACCTCGCAGTCGGCCGCGCTCTCGGCCGCCAGCTCCACGCCCCGCGCGAGCGGCGGGTCGGCCGGGGCCGCGCCGAAGAAGCCGTCCCAGTCGCGGGGCCGGCGTTCCAGGAAGTGCTGGCGGTGGCCGGTGTCGGCCAGGGTGTTGTCGATGTCGAAGACGGCCAGCGGACGGCGGGGTGCGGTGGTCTCGGTCATGGCCGCAGCCTAGGCGCAGGGCCGCGCGCCCCGTCCGCCGGGCCGCCGGCCACGCGGGGATGGCCGTGCGGGGACGGGTGCGGGGGGACGGCGTGCGCCCCCGTTGCCTCCGCGTCAGCCCTCTCCGTCGAGGCGGAAGCCCACCTTCAGTCCGACCTGGTAGTGCGCGACCTGTCCGTTCTCGATGTGCCCGCGCACCTGCGTGACCTCGAACCAGTCCAGGTTGCGCAGGGTCTCCCCGGCGCGCGTGATCCCGTTCCGGATGGCCTGATCGATCCCCTCGTGGGAGGTGCCGACGATCTCGGTCACCCGGTAGGTGTGGTTGGACATGGGGGTCTCCCGCCGTTCGTCGCTTTTGCCTTGTTCCACGGTGCCCCAGTAAGCACCGGTCCGCGAACTTTGCGTGAACAATCCCGGTGGGAAGCCCCTTGACCGGACCATTGGTCTATGCCAATTTCAAGCCAACTGAGATCCAGCCCAGAAGGTGACCCTCGTGAAGAAGCGCTTCCTCGCCGTGTGCACGGCCCTCACGGCCGCGACCGCCCTGACCGCCGGCTGCGGCGCTCTGGCCGGATCGGACGGCGGGTCCGAGAAGGTGACCCTGTGGCTGATGAAGGGCAGCGCGTCGGACGACTTCGTCGGGAAGTTCACCGCCGACTTCGAGAAGCAGCACCCCGGCGTCGACCTGGACGTGCGGATCCAGGAGTGGAAGGGCATAGGCGACAAGGTCAACGCCGTCCTCTCCGGCAAGAGCAAGGACCACGCCGACGTCATCGAGGTCGGCAACACCCAGGTGGCCCAGTACGTCGAGACCGGCGGCCTCTCCGAACTCACCCTGGAGGGCCTGCGCGAATGGGGCAGCAAGGACTGGCTCAAGGGCCTCTCCGACCCCGGCAGCGTCAACGGCGCCCAGTACGGAGTTCCCTGGTACGCGGCCAACCGGGTGGTGATCTACAACAAGGACCTCTTCGCGAACGCCGGGATCAAGACCCCGCCCAAGACCCGCCAGGAGTGGATCGCCGACACCCAGAAGCTCGACAAGGGCGACCAGCAGGGCATCTACCTCCCCGGCCAGAACTGGTACGTCCTCGCCGGATTCGTCTGGGACGAGGGCGGCGACCTGGCCGTCGAGACGGGCGGCCAGTGGGTCAGCTCCCTCGACGACGAGAAGGCCCTGGCCGGCATGGACTTCTACAAGCAGCTCCAGGCCCTCGGCAAGGGACCCAAGAACGCCGACGAGGAGACGCCCCCGCAGTCCGACGTCTTCGCGCGCGGCCAGGTCGCCCAGATCATCGCCCCGCCCGGGCAGGCGGCCCAGATCGAGGCGGCCAACCCCGCGCTCAAGGGCAAGCTCGGCTTCTTCCCCATCCCCGGCAAGACCCCCGAGAAGGCCGGGTCCGTCCTGACCGGCGGATCCGACCTGATCATCCCGGAGAAGACGCCGAACCGGGCCCGCGCCGTCGACCTCATCACTGCCCTGGTCAGCGAGAAGTGGCAGACGGAGCTCGCCCGCACCATGAGCTACGTCCCCAACAAGACCACCCTCGCCCGGGTGGTCGAGGGCAACGAGGGCGCCGCCGCGATGGCCGCCGGCGCCGCCCAGGGCCGGGCCACCCCGAAGTCCGCGCGCTGGGCCGAGGTCGAGTCCAAGAACCCGCTCAAGCCCTACATGACGGCGGTGCTCACCGGCCAGGACCCCAAGCAGGCGGCGAGGACGGCCTCCGACGCCATGGGCCAGGTACTGAACTCCGACCGCTGAACCGGTCCGCCCAGCTCATGATCAGCTGATCCGACGGGCCGCTGAGCTGGGCTCCGGTCCGCCGAGTTCAGCGTCCGCACATCCGGGGGCCGCAGAGCGGTCATGTCGAATCCAGCCGGTCACGGAAGAAGTAAAGGAGCCGGGTCCGCCACCCGCGGCCCGGCTCCCCGTGCCCGGATCAGGAGCAGCCATGACCATCGCCCCCCTGTCCCCGTCCCCCCACGCACCCGCAGCCCCGGCCGTCCCCACCGCAGCCCCCGCCGCACCCGCCACGGCCCCCGCCGTCCCCGCAGCCCCCGCCGGTCCCCCGGCCGCCTCCCGGTACACCGTCCGCCTCGCCCGCGACGAGGACGAGGTCCGCGCCGCCCAGCGGCTGCGCCACCAGGTCTTCGCCGGAGAGCTCGGCGCCCGCCTCGACGGACCCGAGCCGGGCCTGGACTCCGACGCCTTCGACGCCTACTGCGACCACCTCCTGGTCCTCGACGAGGAGACCGGCCAGGTCGTCGGCACCTACCGGCTGCTGCCCCCGGAACGCGCCGCCATCGCCGGACGCCTCTACTCCGAGGGCGAGTTCGACCTCTCCGCCCTCGCCCCGATCCGCCCCGACCTGGTCGAGGTCGGCCGTTCCTGCGTCCACCCCGACCACCGCAACGGCGCCGTCATCGCCCTCATCTGGGCCGGCCTCGCCCGCTACATGGAGCGCACCGGCCACAACTGGCTCGCCGGGTGCTGCTCGATACCGCTCGCCGACGGCGGGGTGCTGGCGGCCGCCACCCGCGAGACCGTCCTGGCCCGCAACCTCGCCCCCGAGGAGTACCGGGTCACCCCGCACCTGCCCTGGAGCCCCGAGGGCGTCACCCTCCCCGGCAGCCGCCTGGAGCTGCCGCCCCTGCTGCGCGGCTACATCCGCCTGGGGGCCTGGGTCTGCGGGGAGCCCGCGCTCGACGCCGAGTTCGGCTGCGCCGACCTGTACGTCCTGCTCTCCCTGCGCCGGACCAACCCCCGCTACCTCAACCACTTCCTCTCGCTCGCCCCGTCGGCATGAGCAACTGGCTGCTGCCCACGGCGCCCTGCACCCCGCAGGACTGCGCGGGCCACCCGGGCCGGGCCGCGAGCGTGCCGCACGCGGTGCTGCGGCTCGCCGGCGCCCTGGCGCTGGTCCTGCTGGCCGTCGCGGCCGCCCCGCCGGTCCGGCTGCTGCCCGCCCGGCCCCGGCGCGCGCTGATCCGGGCCTGGTGCACCGCGCTCCTGCGCGCCCTGGGCCTGCGGATCAGCGTGCGCGGCACGCCCGGGCCGGACGGGGCCCGCCTGATCGTCGCCAACCACATCTCCTGGACCGACATCCCGCTCGTCGCCGCCGCCCTGCCCAGCCGGATGCTGGCCAAGAGCGAGATCGGCGGCTGGCCGGTGCTCGGCCGGCTCGCCGCCCGGGCGGGCACCCTCTTCATCGAGCGCGACCGGATCCGGGCCCTGCCCCGGACCGTGGACACCATCGCCCGGGCGCTGCGGGCCGGGGACCGGGTCACCGTCTTCCCCGAGGGCTGCACCTGGTGCGGACGCGGCCAGGGGCCCTTCCGGCGGGCCGCGTTCCAGGCGGCGCTGGACGCGCGGGTCCCCGTACAGCCCGTACGGATCTCCTACCGGCTGGCCGGCGGACGGTTCGCGGGGGCGCCCGCCTTCGTCGGGGACGACACGCTGACCGCCTCCCTGTGGCGGATCGCCCGCGCCCGGGGCGTACGCGCCGAGGTGGACCTCCTGCCCCCGATCCCGGAGGGCCGCCACGCCGACCGGCGCGCCCTCGCGGCGGCGGCGCAGCGGGCCGTCCTCGGAACGCGGGCGCCTGAGCGGACGCCGCTGCCCGGCATACCCGCCCAGCAGCGCCCGCCACACGCACGGACCGCGCACACGCAGGCCCCTCACGCGCAGGCCCCTCACGGGCAGAGCCCGCACGCGCAGGCCCCGTACGCCCCGGCTCAGTCCACGGCGACCGAGTCCACCGAACCGTCCGCCACCGACAGGGACAGCGCGAAGCGGCCCTCGGCGTCCGTCCACCAGTGGCACAACTCCAGCCCGGCTTCTGCGAGTTCCCGGCGTACCCCCTCCTGACGGAACTTCGCCGAGATCTCCGTCAGGATCTCCTCACCCTCGGCGAACGGCACCACCAGGTCCAGCGCCCGGATCTTCACCGTCACCGCCGACCGGGCCCGCAGCCGCATCTCGATCCACTCGTGCTCCCGGTTCCACACCGCCACGTGGTCGAAGTCGGCGGTGTGGAAGTCCGCGCCCAGCTCCCGGTCGATCACCGCCAGCACGTTCTTGTCGAACTCCGCCGTCACCCCCCGCGCGTCGTCGTACGCCGCCACCAGCACGGCCTCGTCCTTCACCAGGTCCGTCCCCATCAGCAGCGCGTCCCCGGGCGACAGCATCGCCCGCACGGACGCCAGGAACACCGCCCGCTCGGCCGGCAGCAGGTTCCCGATCGTGCCGCCCAGGAACACCACCAGACGAGGCCCGGGGGAGTCCGGCAGGTGCAGCGGAGCCGTGAAGTCGGCCAGCAGCGCGTGCACCCTCAGACCCGGGTGCGCCTCCAGCAGGGACTCGGCCGCCCCCGTCAGGGCGCTCTCGCTCACGTCCACCGGGACGTACGTCTCCAGCGCCGGCAGCGCCTCGATCAGGTGCCGCGTCTTCTCCGAGGAGCCGGAGCCCAGCTCCACCAGCGTGCGCGCCCCGCTCACGGCGGCGATCTCCCGGGCCCGCTCCAGCAGGATCTCCCGCTCGGCGCGCGTCGGGTAGTACTCCGGCAACCGGGTGATCTCCTCGAAGAGTTCACTGCCCCGGGCGTCGTAGAACCACTTCGGCGGCAGCTCCTTGGGGACGCGGGTCATCCCGCTCAGGACGTCCTTGCGCAGCGCCCTGTCGGCGGCGTGCTCGTCGAGGGTCCGGGTCATCTGGAAGTCGCTCACGGGGTGCTCTCCTTGAGGGGGATCAGGGCGACCCGCGAGCGGGTGGCGGTCAGCAGGGTCCGGTCCGGCACCTCGCACCAGCCGGGATCGTCGTCGTACGGTTCGGACGCCACCACCACCCGCCCCGACGGGCGGGCGGGCAGGTACCAGAGGGAATCGCCCCAGGCGGTGGCGGCGATCGAACCGCCGTCGGTGAGCAGCAGGTTCAGCCGGGAGCCGGGAGCCGCGGCGGCCAGCTCGCGCACCGGCTCCGCCAGCGCCGTGCCCGGGTCGTCGCCCCGCCGCAGCCGGTGCAGCACCAGCGCCCACACCAGTGCCGAGTCGGTGCGCGCGGCCAGCTCCAGCAGCTCGTGGGGCGGCAGGCCCGCCGCGAGCGGCGCCGCCGCGTCCGGCCAGCCCCGCAGGGCCCCGTTGTGGCTGAACAGCCAGGGGCCCGAGGCGAACGGCGCCGCCGCGGCCTCCCCGTCCGCCCCGGCGAAGGTGGCGTCGCGCACGGCGGCCAGCACGGCCCCGGAACGCACCACGCGGGCCAGGTCGGCGAGGTTCCCGTCCCCCCAGATCGGCCCGGCGCGCCGGTAGCGCGCCGGGACGGGGTCCCCGGCCGCGTACCAGCCCACGCCGAAGCCGTCCGCGTTGACGGTGCCGTACCGTTGCCGGCGCGGCGCCCAGGACTGCCGCACGAGTGAGTGCTCCGGATCGCTCAGGACCCCGGCCAGGGGTATCTCCGGTCCCAGGTAGGCGAGATGACGGCACATCAGACGTCCCTCGCGGTGCGGAACCCGGAGAAGATCTGCCGGCGCACCGGCAGGTCCCAGTTGCGGAAGGTGCCCCGGCAGGCCACCGGGTCCACCGCGAACGAGCCGCCCCGCAGCACCTTGTGCTCCGGGCCGAAGAACACCTCCGAGTACTCCCGGTACGGGAAGGCCCGGAACCCCGGGTACGGCAGGAAGTCCGAGGAGGTCCACTCCCACACGTCGCCGATCAGCTGGCGCACCCCCAGCGGGGAGGCCCCGGCCGGGTAGCAGCCCGCGCGGGCCGGCCGCAGGTGGCGCTGGCCCAGGTTGGCGTGCTCGGGGGCGGGGTCGGCGTCGCCCCACGGGTAGCGGCGGGAGCGGCCCGTGGCCGGGTCGTGGCGGGCCGCCTTCTCCCACTCGGCCTCGGTCGGCAGCCGGCGCCCCGCCCATCGGGCGTAGGCGTCCGCCTCGTACCAGCTGACATGCAGAACCGGTTCCTCATCGGGCACCGGCTCGGTCACCCCGAACCGGCGGCGCAGCCACTGGCCGGCCTCGCGCCGCCAGAACAGCGGCGCCCCGATGTCGTGGGCGCGGATCTGCTCCCAGCCCTCGGCGGCCCACCAGCGGGGGTCCGTGTAGCCGCCGTCCGCGATGAACGCCCGGTAGGCGGCGTTGGTCACGGGGACCGTGTCGATCCAGAACGGGGCCACCTCCCTGACGTGCGCGGGCCGTTCGTTGTCCAGCGCCCACGGCTCCGCCGAGGTGCCCATGGTGAACGGGCCGCCCGGCACCAGGACTTCGGCCGCCTCCGGAGGAGGTCCCTGCGGCGGAGCCGGGTCCGGAGCCGCCAGTACGGGGGCTCCCGCGCGCAGCTGATGGGTGATCAGCATGGTCTCGTCGTGCTGCTGTTCGTGCTGGGCGACCATCCCGAAGACGAACCCGCTCTCCAGCAGGGCCGTCCCCTCCAGCGGAGTGCGGTCCAGCAGGTCGAACACCCGGCCGCGGACCTCGGCCGCGTACCGGCGGGCCTCCTCCGGCTCCAGCAGCGGCAGCCTCGGCCGCTCGGAGCGCGGGTGCTGGAAGGCGTCGTACAGGGAGTTGATCTCGGGGCGCATGAACTCACGCCCGGCCACGTTGCGCAGGAGCCACAGCTCCTCCTGGTTCCCGATGTGCGCCAGGTCCCAGACCAGCGGCGACATCAGCGGGGAGTGCTGCGCGGTCAGGTCCGGATCGCCGACGACGTCGGTCAGCCCGGCGGTACGGGCCCGGGCGGCGGCCAGGGCGGCCGCGGCGCGCTCGCGCAGGGCGCCGGGACGGATGTCGGGGTGGGTCTCGGTGGTCACGGGCGCGGTCCCTTCGCGGCGGGCGGCCGCCGGCGGGGTGCCGCCGGGGCGGTGTCTTCCACGGCTGCCGGAGCGTGGCTCACGGCGGCCCTGGTGCGCCCGGAGACCAGGGCGTCGTCCGCGTCGTCGGCCGGGCAGCGCCCCCGCCGCACGTAACGCTCGGTGAAGGCCCCGACCGCCTCCCGGACGGACGCGTCCGCCCCGAGCCGGGGCAGGGCCTCGGCGGCGGCGTCGAAGCAGGCCGTGGCCGCCGCCCTCAGGTCCGGATCGGCCAGTCCCCTGCGGGCGGCGGTCCGCCACAGGGGGTTGCGCGGCGCGCACCGGGGCCCGTAGGCGTCGGCCAGCGCCTTCACCGCCCGGTAGGCGGTCTCGGCGGCCTCCGGGTCGTCGAACAGCGCGTGCACCACCGCGACGGGGACGATCCAGCCGTCCTCGCCGGGCTGCGCGTCGATCATCCGCAGCTCCAGGTGGCCGCGCGGCCGTACGGGCGGGAAGAGGGTGGTGAGGTGGTACTCCAGGTCCTCGGCGGTGGGCCGCCGCCCGGCCGGGCCGGGGCCGGCGCCGTCCGTGCGCAGCCAGTCGCGGAAGGTGAGCCCGCGCGGCACCGCCCAGGAGCCGTCGCCGGGACGCCGTACGCACATCACCTCGGTGTCCAGCGCGTGCCGGACCCAGCCGGCGCGCGGCGCGGCGTCCAGCGGCGGGGCGAGGGCGCGCCGGGGGTCGATGTCGCTCCAGATCCCCTGCCGGGCGCACCGCCAGCCCTCGTACGGGCCTTCGCGGCCCGGGGAGTTGGCGAAGGCGGCGACCAGGACGGCGCCCAGCAGGTGGGCGAGCCGCCAGCGCCGCCCGTAGCCCAGCGGGCCCGGCTCCTCGTAGCCGGCGTCGACGCAGACCTGTACGGAGGCGGAGGCGCGCATCATGGCCCGGCCGGCGGGCCCGGTGCGGTCGAAGTAGGCCTCCATGGCGTCGTAGCGCGGGCTGGCCAGGAGCCGGTGCAGGGGCCTTCGGGGGTCCTCGCCGAGGCCGTGGAGGACCAGGCCCCGCTCGCGCAGGGCGCCCCGTACGGCGGTGAGGTCGGCGCGCAGGCCCTCGACGCAGCCGGTGAGGGAGGCGGCGGGGGCGGAGCTGAGCTCCAGCTGGCCGCCGGGTTCGACGGTGACCCGGGAGTTCAGGGGCAGGGCCCGGGCGGCCGCGTGGGCGGAAGTGAGGCGTTCGGGGGGAAGCGGCAGCCAGGGGCGTTCCGCGTCCAGGACGAGCCATTCGAGCTCGGCGCCGAGGGTGCGGGGCGGGCCGGTCTTGAAGCAGATGCCGTGGATCAGGTCCTCGGCGGCCGCCTCGCCGAGGGGGGTGTACGGGGAGTGACCGGGGTCGTGGACGTATGGAGCGGGCGAGTTCTCGGGCATGACCGGAACCTCGTCTCCTGTAGTCGGCCGTGATGTCACCGTGCCTACCCGTCCTCGGGGCGGTAATTCCTTTGCCGCCCGCGGGCCCGCGCCCCAGGATTGCGGCGTGAGCAGCAGATTGCGTGAAATCGCGCGGGAGAACGCGCTGATCGTGGCGGCCGGCGGGTACCGGACGCGGTCGGGGCGGCCGGTCTCCCTCGCCGCCGACCTGGCGGATGCCAAGGCAGGAACCAGGATATATGGGCCAAACCCGGTCATTCCAGACGGGGAGTCCGTCCGAGGGAGCCACCGGACGGCCTTCGAGGTCACGGGGGAGAGCAGCACGGTCGCCGCGCGCCGCCTGGCTCAGCGGGCCGGCGGGGGACCGGTCGCGGTGCTGAACTTCGCCTCGGCCCGCAACCCCGGGGGCGGGTACGTACGGGGGGCCAAGGCGCAGGAGGAGGCGCTGTGCCGGGCGTCGGCGCTCTACGAGACCCTGCTGGAGGCCCCGGAGTACTACGAGGTCCACCGCGCGGGCAGGAGCACCTTCTACACCGACCGGGTGATCCACTCACCCGGGGTGCCGGTGTTCCGCGACGACCGGGGCGAACTGCTGGACACCCCGTTCCGGGTCGGCTTCCTCACCTCCCCGGCCCCGAACGCGGGCACGATCCGCCGCCAGGAGCCGGAGCGCGCGGCGGAGATCCCGGCGGCCCTGGCCCGGCGCGCCGGGCGGGTCCTGGAGGTGGCCGCACTGCACGGCTACCGGGAGCTGGTGCTCGGGGCCTGGGGATGCGGGGTGTTCCGCAACGACCCGGCGCAGGTGGCCGAGGCCTTCCACCACCTCCTGACGAACCGCTTCACGGGCACGTTCACCCACGTCGCCTTCGCCGTCCTGGACCGAGACCCGGGGCCCCGAGAGGCCTTCGCCAGGGTTTTCGGGCAGGGGTGAGGGGGCGGGGCCGGGCCAGCCCCAGACCCGGGCCCGGCTCCGGATGTACGCCTACTACTCCCAGCCGTAGCGCTCCCGGAGCCGGTCGACCACCAGCTGGAAGCGGCCCCGGTCCAGGGCGCACGCCTCGCGCCGCATGCCCGCCTCGTGGACCCTGAGCACCCGGTCCACGTCCACCCAGGAGTCGCGCCCGGCGGAGTCCCAGGGGCCCGAGCCGATCGGGACCCACTCCCGGTCGGCGTCGTGCCGCTTGCTGGACAGCTGCACGGCGAGCAGGGTCGTCCCGCCCGCCTCGCGCGCGACCACCAGCACCGGGCGGTCCTTGCCCCGGCCGTCGTTCTCCTCGAAGGGCACCCAGGTCCACACGATCTCGCCGGGATCGGGATCCCCGTCCGGGTCGGGCGCGTACTCGGTGCGGACCCGGCCGATGGCCAGCGGATCGGCCTCGACGGTGGCGGCGAAGCCGTCCCGCCCGGGCTGCTCGACGTAACCGTTGCCGTGATGTGAAAGAGCCGTCATCCGGGCGAGGTTAGCGGGTCCGCGGCCCCGGGGAGGGCCAGGCGGGTCCCGACGGGCCGAAGGCGTCCCACCGCACCGCCACCACACCGCCACCAGGCCGCCACCACCCGCGCCCGCCGTGGCGCCTTGGCCCCGGCGGCCGTCCGCACTGGCAGGATGGCGGAATGGAACGAGTGCTGGGAATCGGCGGCTACTTCATCCGGGCGAACGACCCGGCGGCCCTGACGGCGTGGTACCGCGACCGCCTGGGCCTGGACGGCGACGAGCACGGCCTGTGGCGCCAGGAGACCGGACCGACCGTGTTCGCGGTGTTCGACCCCGACACCGACTACTTCGGCTCCCGGGCCCAGCAGACGATGCTCAACTTCCGCGTCCGCGACCTGGACGCGATGCTCGCCCAGCTCCGGGAGAAGGGCGCCGACGTGGCCCCGGAAACCCAGGACATGCCGGGCGTGGGCCGCTTCGGCTGGGTCACCGACCCGGAGGGCAACCGCATCGAACTCTGGCAACCCGCCTGACCGGTGCGGCGCACGTCCTGCCCGGCCGCAGGGCGGCACGTGTCGCCTGAGCTCTTCCCTATGCCTGCCTTAAGCGGAACCTAAGCCTCGCGGTCGCTGTCCCGAAAGGGGGAGTTGTCCGTTTCGGGGCGGCTAGCGTGCTGCCGCACCCCAACTCCCCAGTAACAGAGGCAGGCACGTCATGGGCAGCAGCACCCGGCACCGGCGCAGGGCCGGCGGCAAGGCGAAGGCCGTGGGCGCGATCGTGGTGGCGGGGGTGATCGGCGGCGCGGCCCTCGTGTTCACCGGGACCGCGCAGGCCACCTCCGTCGGGGCCGTGTACACCACCTCCAGCTCCTGGAGCGGCGGTTACACCGGCCAGTACGTCATCACCAACGCCACCGACCGCCCCCAGTCGGACTGGACGCTCAAGTTCGACCTGCCCGCCGGCACGCGGATCGACTCGCTGTGGAACGGCACCCACACCGTCGACGGGCGGCACGTCACCGTGAAGCCCGCGAGCTGGAACCGGGAGCTGGGGCCCGGGGCCTCCGTCACCGTCGGCTTCGTCGCGAGCGGGTCCGGCGGCCCCGGCAGCCCGACGGGGTGCCTGATCAACGGGGTCAAGTGCTCCGTCGACCAGAGTGCGACCCCGCAGCCCGGCGGCCGACCCACCACCCGCCCGACGCCGCCCCCGGCCCCGACCGCCTCGGCGTCCCCGACGCCGACGGCCTCCCGGACGGCCGCCCCCACCTCCGGGCCCAGCGCCACCCCGACCGCCACCGCGCCGGCCCCCGCGCCCGGTGGCGGCGGCGGGGCGCGGTTCGCCCCGTACGTCGACACCTCCCTGTACCCGGCCTACGACCTGCTCGACACCGCGACGCGCACCGGCGTCAAGGAGTTCCACCTCGCCTTCGTCACCGCCGGCGGCGGCTGCACCCCGATGTGGGGCGGGGTCACCGACCTGGGCGGCGACCAGGTGGCCGGGCAGATCGGCGCACTGCGCGCCCGGGGCGGTGACGTCCGGGTGTCCTTCGGCGGGGCCTCCGGCCGCGAGCTGGCGCTCGCCTGCGCGAACGCCGACGAGCTGGCCGCCGCGTACGGAAAGGTCGTCGACCAGTACCGGCTGACCAAGGTCGACTTCGACATCGAGGGCGCGGCCCTGCCGGACACCGCCGCCAACACCCGCCGCGCCCAGGCGATAGCCCGGCTGCAGAAGTCCCACCCCGGTCTGGACGTGGCCTTCACCCTGCCCGTGATGCCCGAGGGCCTGACCCAGCCGGGCGTGGCCCTGCTCGCCGACGCCCGCGCCAACGGCGTGCGCGTCGGCTCCGTCAACATCATGGCGATGGACTACGGGCCCGCGTACGCCGGGAACATGGGGCAGTACGCCGTCCAGGCCGCGACGGCCACCCAGGCCCAGATCAAGGGAGTCCTCGGACTGTCCGACCAGGCGGCCTGGAGGGCCGTGGCCGTCACCCCGATGATCGGCGTGAACGACGTCGCGTCGGAGGTCTTCTCGGTCTCCGACGCGACCCGGCTCGTGGAGTTCGCCTCGGCGAAGGGCATGGGGCGCCTCGCGATGTGGTCCGCCGCCCGCGACAAGCAGTGCCCGTCGGGCGCCGTCAACCACGCTGAGCCCACGTGCAGTTCGGTGCTCCAGGAGCCGCTGGCCTTCACGAAGGCGTTCAGCGCCCTGCGGTAGTCGCGCCGGGCCCGCCGGGCCTGCCCGGCCCGCTGGAGGCGCGCAGCACCTCCAGCACCTGCGAGGTGATCGCGGCCTCGTTCCGCTCGAACTCCGGCCCGGTCAACCGGTCGGCCTCGGCGGGCAGTCCGGTCAGGACCGGGGTGTGCAGGTGGCCGCCGGGCAGGCCGGGGCGCAGCTCCAGGCGCAGCCGGTTGGAGCGGTAGGCGACCTCGTTGGAGAGGTAGCCGCCGCCCCCGCCGGCGACGGCGCGGGAGCCCGGCGTCGGCCCGTCCTCGCGGTCCACCGGGGCCGTCTGCCCGGCCGGTATCTCCGTCACGGTGGTGTTGAGCCTTACGGGGAACGGCGCCTGGACGGCGGTCATCGCGTCCGTGGGCAGGCTGGTGCGCAGGAACTCCGCCCCGGGGCCCAGGCCGGGGGCGGTGGCCGGGTGTTCGCGCGTACCGCCCGACAGGGCGCGGACGTTGTCCGGGTAGGGGTCGGCGGAACGGTTGCGGCCCGCCCAGTCCTCCAGGGTGAACAGGCCGGGGTAGCCCTGGCTGATGCTGGTGATCATGTCGGCGGAACGCGGGCCCGCCGCCAGCCGGGGCCCGTAGGCCCGTTCCACGATCCCGGCGTCGAAGTCGGCGTAGCGGACGGGCAGGACGACGGCCCGGATCTCGGCGGGCGTGCCGTCGGCCAGGGTGACGCGACGGCCGTTGAGCTGGAGGGCGGCCGAGCCGGACGGGTTGGCCCGGCGCAGTTCGGCGTCGAGCCCGAAGGGGTCGAACCCGCTGACGAAGATCCGCCGAACCCCCGGGGTGCCGCGGAAGGCGTTGTCGGTCAGGCCGCGCGAGGCGTCCTCGAACCGGGACCTGAGCGCCGCCTTGTCCACGGTGAACCCGGGCCGCCAGGCGTCGAGTCGGACGGTCATCGCGAGCCGGGTCCAGTACAGCGGCCGGTCGTCCCGGTCGGGCAGGTCGCCGCCGGGCCGGCGCCCCTGGGCCCGGTTCACGGCGGCCTGGTACAGGGCCTCGCCCCAGGTGTCGAGCAGCCGCCGCGCCCCGGCCTCGTCGCGTACGCCGCACAGCGCGGCGGGGAAGCGGCGGACGAAGCCGTCGAGCCCGGCCCGCTCGGGGAAGGCGGCCGTCCGGGGATCGGACAGCCGGGCCTGCTCGGGGTCGGGCGCGGCCGGGGCCTGCGCCCCGGAGGGCGCGGGCGTACCGGCGGGGCAGGCGGGCGCGGTGTCCGCGTGGGCGGTGGTGGCCGGCAGGAGGGCGGTGATCCCGAGCAGGGCTGCGGCGAGCGCCGTACGACGTAAGAGTGTCATGCCGTGTGACATTACATAGCGGACGGAGGGTCCGGCAGTACGCCCGCCGCCCCACCGGGCACGGGGTCAGTCCGCCTGGGGCCGGTCCCAGACCGGCTGCGGGAACAGGCCCAGCCGGTCGCTGATCCCGCGGATCTGCGAGATCCCGCCCCCGTCCAGGGTGAACCACCAGATGGCCTCGTTCTCGAAGGACCGGCCCGTCGGTTCGGGCATGCGCGGGTGGCTGCCGCCGTGCGTACCGGACCGGATCGTGCGCACGACCACGCGGTCGTCCCGCGCGACCAGTTCCTCCCCCCGGACGGCCGGCGGATCGAACGCCGCCGGCTGCCGGCGCAGCCCCTCGAAGGCCGCGCCGGGCTCGTCCGGCTCGCCGTGGATGATCTGGTTGTGGTCGATCACGTCCTGCGCCATGTACCGGCCTGATGGGTCCGATCGGGGCGCTCACCCTTCCGGGCCGCCCCTCCCGGTCGTCCCCCGGGGACCGCCGGCGGGGCACCGCACGGCGGCCCCCGGCGGCCAGTGGGCCGCCCAGCCCTCCGCCGCCTCCAGCTGCGCCGCCAGCGACAGCAGCCGGGGCTCCGAGTGTGCCGGGCCCAGTAGTTGGGCGCCGAGCGGCAGCCCCTGCGGGGTGAAGCCCGCCGGGACGCTGATCCCCGGCCAGCCCAGGACGTTCCAGGTCCACGCGTACGGGCAGGCCGCGATCATCGCCCGGTCCGTGGCCAGCGCCCCCAGCCCCGCCAGGGCGCCGATCCGCAGCGGGCCGGTGGCCGTCGTCGGCGTCAGCACCACGTCGAACCGGCCGAACAGCTCCCCGACCCGGCGGCGCAGCGCCCCCTCGGCCCGCCGCGACACCCGCAGCGCCGCACCGCCCAGCAGCCGGCCCGTCCGCGCCGCCCCGTGGGTGCGCGGGTCCAGCAGCGCCGGGTCGGGCGCCCGCGCCGCGAGCTCCCGTACGCCGGCGGTCGCGCGGGGCGCGAACGTGAGGCCGATCGGGCCGTAGCGGGGGTCCTCCGGAACCACCTCGTGGCCCAGCGCCTCCAGCCGCCCGGCCAGCCGCTCCACCGCCGCGCGCACCACCGGGTCCGGGGACTTGCCCGCGGTCGCGGTGAAGGCCGTCCCGAAGGACAGCGCGATCCGCAGCCGGCCCGGCGGCCGCCCGGCCGCCTCGACCGCCGACACCGGGGCCGGGCGGTGCAGGTCCCCGGGGGCCGGGCCGCTCGCCGCGTCCAGCAGGAGGGCGGCGTCCCCGACCGTGCGGGCCAGCACCCCGTTGACGGTGAGGCCGTGGAAGGCCTCCGGCTCCGGCCAGGTGGAGATCCGGCCCCGCTGGGGCTTGACCCCCACCAGGTGCGTCCAGGCCGCCGGAATGCGCACCGACCCCGCACCGTCCGACCCGAGCGCCGCCGGT
Organism: Streptomyces sp. NPDC089915; assembly: GCF_040684675.1. Taxonomy (NCBI): domain Bacteria; kingdom Bacillati; phylum Actinomycetota; class Actinomycetes; order Kitasatosporales; family Streptomycetaceae; genus Streptomyces; species Streptomyces sp. NPDC089915. The sequence continues at coordinate 47,480 of NZ_JBFBGN010000041.1, forward strand.
ACCAGCCCCGCCGCCACGGCCGCCGCCGAACCGCCGGAGGAGCCACCCGGGGTGTACGCCGTGTCCCACGGGTTACGGGTCTCGCCGAACGCGGGCCCCTCCGTGAAGGGCCACTGGCCCAGCTCGGGCGTCTGCGTCTTCCCCACGACGACCGCCCCCGCCAGGCGCAGCCGCCGCACCGCCTCGCCGTCGGCCCGTTTCGGCGGGAACTCCCCGGCGCAGCCGAACGCGGTGGGCTCGCCGGCCACGTCCATGTCGTCCTTGACGGCCAGGGGCACGCCCAGCAGCGGCAGCCGCTCCCCGAGGGTCAGCCGCAGGTCGGCGGCGTCCGCCTCGGCGAGCGCGGCCTCGGCGCGGACGATCCGGAACGCGTTGAGGGAGGGCTGCGCGGCCGCGATCCGGGTCAGCGCGCGCTCCGTCAACTCCCTTGACGTCACGCGGCCTTCGGCCAGCGCCGCCGCCATCTCCCCGAGCCCCGACACCTCGTCCGCCATGGACGGCCTCCCCCTACCGATCGGTAATGCCGACGGTAAGGGGAAACCGCCCGGCCCGCACCCTCCCCTCGGGGCCGCACAGGGCGCCGGCGCTTCCGTCCGCCCCGTCCGACAGACCCGGAAAAAAATCTTCGACGCGGATGTCGAGAACCCGGCGCCGGCTCCGTCCCAGGGGTGAACGCGGCCAGAATGGACGCGTCGGACCGGATCGAGGAGAACCGTCATGGCCAAGTACCTGCTGCTCAAGCACTACCGCGGCGCCCCGGCCCCGAGCAACGACGTCCCCATGGACCACTGGACCCCGCAGGAGGTCTCCGCCCACATCCAGTACATGCGCGACTTCGCCGCCAAGCTCGAGCAGACCGGAGAGTTCGTCGACGCCCAGGCGCTGGCGCCCGAGGGCAGCTGGGTCCGCTATGACGGCGAGGGGCGCCCGCCCGTCACCGACGGCCCGTTCGCCGAGACCAAGGACCTGATCGCCGGCTGGATGGTGATCGACGTGGACACCCACGACCGGGCCCTGGAGCTCGCGGCCGAGCTGTCGGCGGCCCCCGGCGCGGGCGGGCGGCCGATCCACGAGTGGCTCGAACTGCGTCCCTTCATGTCCGAGCCGCCCACGATCACGGAGTGACCGCTCCCCGATGACCGCCCCCGACCCCCGCCCCGCCCCGGACCCCGCCGTCCCGGGCGGGGCCCGGCCGCCCGCCGTCGACGAGGCCCTGCTGCGGGAGCTGACGCCGGCCGTCCTCGGCATCCTCGTCCGGCGCGGCGCCGACTTCGCGGCCGCCGAGGACGCCGTACAGGAAGCGCTGCTCGACGCCGTCCGCACCTGGCCGGCCGACCCGCCCCGGGATCCGCGGGGGTGGCTGGTCACCGTCGCGTGGCGGCGGTTCCTGGACGTTACACGTGCAGATTCGGCCCGCCGGCGCCGTGAGGACCGCGTCGACCGCGAGCCGGAGCCGGGCCCCGCGCCGGGGGCCGACGACACCCTCAGCCTCTACTTCCTGTGCGCGCACCCCGCCCTGTCCCCGTCCTCGGCCGTGGCGCTCACCCTGCGGGCCGTCGGCGGCCTGACCACCCGGCAGATCGCCCGCGCCTACCTCGTGCCCGAGGCGACCATGGCCCAGCGCATCAGCCGCGCCAAACGGACCGTCTCGGGGGTGCGGCTCGACCGGCCCGGCGACGTCGCGACCGTGCTGCGCGTGCTGTACCTGGTCTTCAACGAGGGTTACTCGAGTGACGTCGACCTCGCCGCCGAGGCCATCCGCCTCACCCGCCGGCTCGCCGCCGCCGTCGACCACCCCGAACCGGCCGGGCTGCTCGCCCTGATGCTCCTGCACCACGCCCGCCGCCCGGCCAGAACCGCCCCCGACGGCAGCCTGGTCCCGCTCGCCGAACAGGACCGCGGCCGCTGGGACACGGCGGCCATCGCCGAGGGCATCACGATCCTGCACGGCGCGCTGGCCCGCGACCGGCTCGGCGAGTACCAGGCCCAGGCCGCCATCGCCGCCCTGCACGCCGACGCCCGCACCGCCGCGGAGACCGACTGGCCGCAGATCGTCGAGTGGTACGACGAGCTCGTCCGCCTCACCGGCAGCCCCGTGGCCCGCCTCAACCGGGCCGTGGCCGTCGGCGAGGCCGACGGCCCGCGCGCCGGCCTCGCCGCACTGGCCGGGCTCGATCCGGACCTGCCCCGGTACACCGCCGTCGCCGCCTGGCTCCACGACCGGGCCGGCGACCCGGCCGACGCCGCCCGGCTCTACGCCGAAGCCGCCCACCGGGCCCCGAACCTGGCCGAGCGCGCCCACCTCACCCGTCAGGCGGCCCGCCTCAACGCCGAAGCGGCCGGCCCCCGGGACACCTCCCGCGAGCCGGCCGTCGACGACGCCCCCTGAGCCGTCACTTCCGGACCTCGCCCGGCCCGCGCCGCCCGGCACGGCACCTCGCCGCCTCGGCGGAGCGCCCGAGGGCGTCCGGTACACGGTCGCTCCGCCAAGGCGCCGGTGCACGGCACAGGACGACGCGGGCTTGACCGTCAAGATCCGCAAGAAACGAACGGGGCGAGCTAGATCCACCCCTCCAGCGAGGCCATGAACCCCTCGAAGTCGTCGCGGTGGACGGTGTGCCCGGCCCCCGTGACCGTACGGACCTCGAAGCCGCGTTCCCGCAGGAGGTCCGCACGCTCCTGGTTGATCAGGAAGCTCGGATCGGCGAGCTGGACGAGCGAGGGCACCGCCGGGGCCGCCGGGAGCAGGTCCCGCCCGGTGAGCGGGGCCAGGCTCAGGGCGGTGGCCTCGTCCCACAGCGCCAGCGTCGCCAGCTCCACGTCCACGTCCGCCTCATCCCAGCGCGGGTTCAGCGCCCGGATCCGTTCCCGGCCCGCCGTCTTGAACTGTGCGAACAGCTCCGGCCCGAAGCCCGGCTCGGGGGCGGCCAGATGCCAGGCAGGGTCGGAGAACACCGCCCGCCGCGGCTTCAGCCGGTCCACCGCCAGCGACAGGGTCAGCCCGCCGAGGGAATGCCCGATGGCCAGGTCGGCGCCCGCGGGCAGGGTCTCGACGAGGTCGTCCGCGAAGAGCTCGGGGGTGTACGGGCCCCGCCCGCTGGCCCCGTGGCCCCGGAGGTCGACCGCGATCACCCGGTAGCCCGCCCCGGCGAGGGCCGGGCCGACCCGGCGCCAGGTGCGGTGGTCGGCCATGATGCCGTGGACCAGGAGGGCGACGCGGTCGCCCTCGCCCCAGGTGTGGGTGTGCAGCTGCACGGTGGTGCCTTTCGGATCGGTGTGCCGGTGTGTCGGCGTATCGGTGTCGGAGTTCAGCAGGGGAAACGATTCAGCGCACACCGCGGATCGGGCGTACGGCCAGCGCCCCCGCCACGGCCAGCGCGGCGGCGACGACGAACAGCGCGGTGTAGCCGCCGGTCACCGACACGACCACGGAGGCGACGAAGGGCGCGACGATCTGCGGCCCGGCGTTCGCGACGTTGAGCACGCCCATGTCCCGCGCGGCGTCCTCGGCCCGGGGCAGGACCATCGTCACCAGGGCGGTGTCCACCGCCATGTAGCAGCCGAACGCCAGCCCGTTGACCACGGCGAAGGCCAGCATCGCGGGCCAGCTCGGCGAGACGGCGGGGATGGCCAGCGCGACCGCCGACAGCAGGGCCGAGGCGCCCACGAACAGCTTGCGCCGGTCGAGCCGGTCGGACAGCCAGCCGCCCAGCACCGTCGAGACGGCCATCGCCACGCTCGTCAGCGGCGTCAGCACCGCCACCGCCGCCTCGGGCTTCATCCCGCCGGGCAGCACGGTGTGGTCCTGCAACACGTACAACTGGTAGCCGCTCACCGCGAAGTAGCCGAGCACCAGCAGCGCCCGGCCGATGAACGCCCAGCGGAAGTCGTGGTCCCGCAGGGCGCTCACGAAGGCGGCCAGCTGGGCCCGTACGGGCAGCGGTGCGCGGGCCGGGAGCCGCCGCTCGCGGGTGCAGCCGGTGAACAGCACCGCGGCGACCGCCACGATCGCGCCGAACAGGAGGTACCCGGTGCGGTAGTCCTCAGAGAAGGCGGCGCCGGCCAGCGCGCCCGCGGCGGACCCGAACGGCAGGCCGAGCCCGACGGCCGCCGAGGCCTTCCCGCGAGCCGTCACCGGCACCCGGTCGGGGACCACGGAGGTGAGGGCGGCCTGGTAGACGTTCATGACGGCCTGGCCCAGGCACCAGGCCAGGGTGATCAGCAGGATCGTGTCCGCGAGGCCGAGCAGCAGCATCGCCGGGACGGCGGCGAGCCCGCCGCCCAGGATCCACGGGTTGCGCCGGCCGCTGCGGTCGGAGAGGGCTCCGGCGACCGGGTTGAAGACCGTCGCGAAGATCGCCGACACCCCGGCTATCAGGCCGAAGTTGGAGACCTTGTGCGCGGGGTCGACGTGCTCGACCTGGAGGGCGAGCAGGAGGCCGCCGACGCCGATGTACAGGGAGTACATGGCGGTGTTGGCGACGAGGAGCAGGGGGAGCAGGCCCCGGCCCGGGGCGGCTGCGGGGGAGGTGTCGGCGGGGACGGCGGACGAAAGGGCCACGGTGCCCTCCTGGGCAGCGAGTGGTGGTGGTGACACGTGTAAGTAACTCGTGTAACCACTGTGTAGCATTCAATTCAGGCCAACCGCCAGCCCCCGGGCGGCAACGGTCTGGAAAGATGCCACGGCCATGCCTGACTCAACGAACCCCCAGAACCCCGAGAACCCACAGACCCCGCCGACCAGCGCCGACGTGGCCCGGCTCGCGGGCGTCTCGCGCGCCACGGTCTCGTACGTCCTCAACAACGCGGAGGCCGTACGGATCAGCGAACCCACCCGCCGCAAGGTCCGGGCGGCCGCCGAGGAGCTGGGCTACGTCCCGCACGCCGCCGCCCGCAGCCTGCGCGCCGGACACACCCGCATCGTGCTGCTGCCCACGTCACACGTGCCGGCCGGGCCCCTGTACAGCGCCTTCCTCAACGAGCTCCAGTGGGCCCTGCGCCGCCTGGACTACACCGTCGTCCAGTACGGCAGCCTCGGCCTCACCGGGGACGAGGCCGTCCGCGCCTGGGCCGAGCTGCGGCCCGTCGCGGTGATCTCCCTCGGCGAGATCGCGCTCTCCGCGCACAACGTCGACACCCTCAAACGGGCCGGGGCGCGCGCCGTGATCACCCTGGGCCCGGACCGGGTGCCGGGGGCGCACGCGCTGGTGATGGACCAGGCGGAGGTCGGCGCCCGCGCCGCCGCCCACCTGGTCGAACGCGGCCGCCGCCGGATCGGGGTGGTCGTGCCCGAGGAGGAGGGCCTGGCCCTGTTCTCCGGCCCCCGCCTGGCCGGCGCCCGCGCGACGCCGGGCGCGGAGGTCACCCCGCTGGGCCTGGCCTACACGGAGGAGTCCGCGGCGGCGCTCGCCGCGCGGTGGGGGGAGCTGGGGCTGGACGGGGTGTTCGCGTACAACGACGAGTACGCGGTGCTCCTGGTCCGGGCTCTGCTGGACGCGGGGGTGCGGGTGCCGGAGGACGTCGCCGTGGTGGGGGCGGACGACCTGCTGATCGGGCGGCTGGTGCGGCCGCGGCTGAGTTCGGTGCGGATCGAGATGCCGAGCGGGGAGCGGTTGGCGGGGTGGGTGGACCGGGCCGTGCGGGTGCCTTCGGCGATTGCGGAGCGGTACGACTTGCTCGGGGCGGTCGCCGTGCCCCGCGACTCGACGTGACCCCGGGGCGGGGCCGCGGGTTCCGCTGCGCGGAGCCGTCTCCCCGCCCCGCCCTTTCTCCGTTTCCCGGGGGGGGGGGGGGGCGGCCCCGGGCCGGCCCGCGCGAGGCGGCGGATGTGGCGGCGGCGGGAGAAGCGGAGTAGCCGGAGAGGAACATCCGA